>QQUD01000248.1 GCA_008501785.1 Chloroflexota bacterium | reverse complement strand
CGGAATGACATGTATAGAGGTTTCGGAGTGACAAAAACATTGGCAATGTCATTCCGAGGTCCGCCGAGGAATCTTGTTTTGAGGCAGGGGATAAACGACAAACACGAAGCAAGATTCCTCACTCCGAAGACTTCGTTCGGAATGACATGTATAGAGGTTTCGGAGTGACAAAAACATTGGCAATGTCATTCCGAGGTCCGCCGAGGAATCTTGTTTTGAGGCAGGGGATAAACGACAAACACGAAGCAAGATTCCTCACTCCGAAGACTTCGTTCGGAATGACATGTATAGAGGTTTCGGAGTGACAAAAACATTGGCAATGTCATTCCGAGGTCCGCCGAGGAATCTTGTTTTGAGGCAGGGGATAAACGACAAACACGAAGCAAGATTCCTCACTCCGAGGACTCCGTTCGGAATGACATGTATAGAGGTTTCGGAGTGACAAAAACATTGGCAATGTCATTCCGAGGTCCGCCGAGGAATCTTGCTTTGAGGTAGGGGATAAACGACAAACACGAAGCGAGATTCCTCACTCCGAAGACTCCGTTCGGAATGACAGAGCGAGGGTGTTGGTTATTGTGAAAGAGTATTATGTTTACATCATGGCAAGCTATAGACAAACCTTGTACATTGGCGTCACCAACGATTTACAACGGCGCGTGTATCAGCATAAAAACAAAATAAATCCGAACAGTTTCACCTCACGGTACAATATTAATCGGCTCGTTTATTTTGAAACATTCAACGATATTCAAGACGCGCTTGCGCGCGAGAAACAACTCAAGTCTTTTCGACGTGAAAAGAAGGTTGCATTATTGATCTCAGACAACCCGAATTGGCATGATATAAGTCTGGAATGGAAGTGACTGATATCTAGGCAATAAGCAGCCCTTAGGGACTGAGAAGCGGTCGCAGCAGGGGGATAATTTAATTTGGAAACCACAATCAAAGTTAGAAGTGTAAATGAGACTGGATAGTAGTCAACTAAAATGTTTTCGTTGCGATGGAGATATGGAATTGGGGTATTTAAGTGATGTATGGAAAGGTGGCATCATACCCGGTACATGGATTGAAGGTGAACCAGAAAAAAGTTTTTGGACAGGCACGAAAGTAAAAGGAAAAAGGCGGCTTGCCATTTCCGCTTTTCGTTGTACAGAATGTGGTTATTTGGAGCTTTATGCAAACAGATAACCCTACAAAGTTTATTGTGACTTTATCAAAGGGATGGGAAATCGCATGGAACTGTTCGTAACAAAAAAGATGCCCTGCAGAAAATTGTGCAGAGCATCTTCTCGAAAGGAGTACAAAACGTTGTGTTATTGTTTTGGCCAGGGTTGCAAAATAACTGTGTCTACTGCGTGAATCGCACCATTGCTTGCATCAATGTCTGCAATGATTACTTTTGAATCATCATTGACATAAAGGTTGCCATCGTAGAATTTTAAGCCAGCGTTTTGATTATTGGCCATTTTCACATCACCCAACAGGGTTTTGGCTTTGTCAGAGAATACCTCTCCACCAATTACATGGTACAGAAGAATATTAGATAGTTCGTCTTTGGTGAAAACAGTTGCGATGTTATCAGCATTGAGTCCCAGTTTGGCGAAAGCGTCATCGGTTGGGGCAAATACTGTATATTCTCCACCGGAGAGTGTGTCTACGAGATCGGCAGCTACTACGGCTGCGACTAGGGTGGTGAAACGGCCGTCATTGATAGCAATATCTACAATTGTGTTGCCTGTAGCGGCAGATGTTTCACTGGAATCAGCACTGCTTGAACTATCTGCAACTGCTGGCCAGGGGCCTAATATAACAGTGTCAACTGCGTGAATAATACCGTTTGAAGCGTCAATATCAGCAATGATTACTTTGGAATTATCGTTTACATAGAGGTTGCCATCAAAGAATTTCAAACCGGCAACCGCATTATTTCCCATGGTTACATCACCCAGCAATGTTTTTGCTTTTGATGAAGACACCTCTGCTGGAATGACATGGTAGAGAAGGATGTTTGTCAGTTCGCTCTTGGTGAAGCTAGATGCGATATTGTCTGGGGTTAAACCCAATTTAGCAAAAGCGTCATCCGTTGGTGCGAATACGGTCCATTCTCCGCTTGACAGTGCATCAACCAAATCGGTGGCTACAACAGCGGCAACGAGTGTTTCGAAGCGATCATCTGCTATTGCGATTTCAACAATCGTTGAATCGCCGTCTGCGCTTGCGGTGCTAACCATGATGGAGAAAAAAGTAAGAACAGCGAGTAAAAGATAAAGTGATTTTTTGAACATGTGAAAACTCCTCAATTAGTTTTGTTAATATTTTGTCAATGTCTACACACCTATTCTTGCACAATGTCTATATATTGCAACGGTTTTGGGTAATAATCCACAGCGAATTAATGTTTTGTTCATATATCACACCTGAAATATGGACAAATGCTGTTCAATTACCTTTTTTTCGTTGGGTTGTGGCAAGTTTCCAGACCGTGCCGCTCTTATTTACGGGCTTCTTGCGGCTTTGTTGGCTGCCATACCGCGTTTTGTCGGGGCATTTGACCTGGGTTAAATGTCGAGCAGGGAGGAAGAAATGTGGTCTGGAGATCAAAGAAGAAGAGCGGCGGGGTCGAAAGAGCAGTCCTTCGGGACTGAGATGCGGCCGCAGCAGGTAGGTGAAACCTAGGGATTTACTCTTTTAAGATTAATGGCAAAACTTGCTTAAACGGCAAGTATTCATCAGCACCCAATGATGGTGGAGATAAACGGCCGTTTCCATCAATATCCGTAAAGACATCAATCAGCGGCACACCTGCGCCAATCGCAGCAGAATCTTCTGTTATGTGATACCCATCTGCCGCAAACCGAGGATCCCCTATTACTTGATTGTTGATAGTAATGATTGCACCCGGTTCCCCGACATAAGCAAAATTCGTATCATGCCATAAGACACCATCAACAGTTAGCGTTTGGGTGCGGCTCACGACAAAACCCGTGTTTTGTCCCGCCAAAATTGCATTGTAAACTGTTACATGACTTGGAGAAATCGGATATGTATTATGTTCATCAAAATGCACAAAAACCCCTCGTTCACCATTGCGTACAATTGTTGGATGCATCATTGTTACTTGGCCATTGTAAATAGCAACCCCTTCTCCACCCGATTGTGCTCGATTATCAGCAATAACCACATTCGTCATTGTGATGACACCGCCTTCAACAAATCCAATGCCACTTGAATTTCCCCGAGAACCTAATTGGTTAAATTGAATCAAATCGCCATCAAATGTCATATGGCCTGAGCCGATCATCACACCACCACCACTGCTTAAAATGCCATCCGTTGATTTCCCTGTAGCTGTGTTGCTTAGAATGCGATTGCGAGAAAATTCGTAACGCCCCGACCCTCCAACCATGAGTCCGCCACTAAATCCTCCATTGCTGCTTGTTGGAGAAACCAAAGCCGTATTGCTGATGATGTCATTGGCAATAATTGAAATAAGTGACTCATTATGTGCATCATAGTTGTGAATAAATACGGCCAGTCCACCTCCTTCTCCGTTCGTATTACTAACCTTTGCCGCAATATTGCCACTGATCACATTGTGAGAAATTAAGCCCTTTGCAGGACCAGGATTTTTGTATTCTTCATAGTAGCTCCAGACGATACCTCCGCCTATTGCCAAATCTTCATAGCTGCCCACATTTTCGACAACAGCATTGTTCGTGAGCGTGATATGACTGCTGTCAAAAATTAAGATTCCGCCCCCTTGTCCAACTGTGTGGACACTTGCCACATTATTGCGAATTGTATTGTCGTTCAGCGTACTACGGCTGTTTTCGATCAATATG
>QQUD01000200.1 GCA_008501785.1 Chloroflexota bacterium | reverse complement strand
TCCGGCACGTGAATCTGCACTGCAATCCTGGTTAGACTCACCAGTTGCACCAGCAAGCGCACACTACTATGTAGATGCAATGGTCAACTACGCCAAGACTGACCCGCCATTTGCCACATTAGCTGCACCAGAAATCAACGACATTATCGGTCGGGCAACCGATTTGATTAAGAGCGGTGATGCAACAGTTGATGAAGCAATTGAAGCGGTTATGACTGAAGGTACCGCAGCTTTAGCTAAAGTAGCTTAATTTTACTTGTGTAAATGTGGAAATATTTCTAACGAGCAGTTCTTCACTCGAAAGGTCTGTTCAGGAATAAGTTCCTGGAGTGGAGGCTTTAGTCAGAGTCATTCTAACTAGAGCCTTCGCTCCAAAACGGGAAATGTTTTTTGGCAATTGCCGATTGTTGAGAAAAAGAGTGAACATCATGAATTTACCATTTAGGCGTAAGCGTCCATTAAGCATTCAGCAAAGAGAAGAACGTGATTTTTATCTCTTTGTCAGTCCTTGGATTCTGGGAATTATATTTTTGTTTGGGGGTCCAATTATAGCTTCCTTCGGGTTAAGCTTAACAAGCTGGACTGGGGTTTCAATTGAGTCGTTGCAATTTGTTGGACTCCAAAACTATCAGGATATTTTTAGCGATGAGCTTTTCAGAACATCGCTCATCAACACCATTTATTATGCTGTTGGTAGTGTTTCCTTAGGCATTGTAGTCTCCTTATTCATTGCCATTTTGTTAAATCAAAATGTGCCAGGAACCGGCATATTCCGTACGCTTTTCTACCTACCCTCAATCACAGCCGGTGTTGCGATGGCCGTGGTATGGATTTGGGTTTTCAATCCGCGCGTAGGGTTGTTTAATTTTTTACTGGGTCTTGTTGGCGTAGCCGGTCCGGCCTGGTTGAAAGATACAAATTGGGCGCTGCCAGCGCTTATTTTGATGAGCTTGTGGCAAACTGGCTCATATATCATTATTTTGTTAGCGGGTTTACAGGGTGTTCCTCAATCATTATACGAAGCTGCAGAAATTGATGGTGCCAATCGGTGGAACCAGTTCCGACATGTGACGTTGCCGATGATCTCGCCCGCACTCTTTTTAGTAGTCGTAATTGCCACCGTCAATTCTTTTCAAATCTTTGTCAACATCCGTGTGATGACCCAGGGTGGTCCTGGCACATCTACGATGGTTTATGTTTACTACCTGTATCAGAACACTTTTTCCTATCTCCGCATGGGGTATGGTTCGGCACTAGCCTGGGTGCTCTTTGTTGTAATCGGTATTCTCACCTGGTTACAGTTTAAGGCCAGCAACAGTTTGGTTCATTATGAAGGTGGGTAATTAGATTATGAGTACAATCAATCAACAAGTTGGAAAAACGCTTGGAAAACCAAGGACAAAAATTGCTAAAAAACCTTGGTATAAAAACGAGAAAACATTACGCAAAATCATGCACTATACCGTTACCTATTTCTTCCTATTTCTTGGAGTTGCTATATTTTTAGTTCCCTTTGTCGGTATGTTCACAACGGCACTCAAAGGACCTAAAGAAATCTTTGCATTCCCCCTCAAATTATTCCCGGAAAGGGCACGTTGGGAGAATTTTTACAATGGTTGGTATAGCTATTTGCCATTTACACAGTTTCTGATTAATTCAGTAAAAATATCGACAAATGCTGTCATTGGAAATCTGGTGTCGTGTGCATTGCCCGCTTTTGCGTTTGCACGATTGCGCGCCCGGGGCAGCAATATCCTTTTTGGCTTGGTGTTAGCCACCATGATTTTGCCACAAGAAGTCACCATTGTGCCGCAATATCTGCTATTTACAAACCTGGGATGGAATAATACACACCTGCCTTTGATGGTTCCCCCGTGGTTAGGCTGGCCGTTTTTCATCTTTTTGCTGCGTCAATTTTTCATGACGCTGCCGAAGGACCTGGACGCTGCGGCTCGTATTGATGGCGCGAACTCCTGGCAAATTTTCTGGCATATTATTTTGCCATTAGCAAAACCCGCATTGGCAACGATTGTCATCTTCTCTTTCATGGCAAACTGGAACAACTTCTTAGGGCCGCTGATTTACTTGCGAGATGAAGAATTGTTAACCTTACCAATTGGTTTGCTGCAATACCAATCTCAATTTGGCGTCACTGATTACCATCACATGATGGCAGTTGCCGTGATTATGCTGGTTCCTGTGCTCATTCTGTTCTTGCTTGGGCAAAAATTGTTTGTGCAAGGGATTGCACTGACCGGTATGAAGGGATAACTCTTAGGGTCCAACCTCCCGGAGGTGCGGCACCTCCGGGAGGTTAAATGTGCGGCACCTCCGGGAGGTTAGCCAACAATGAATCGTATGCGTTCTCCTATCAAATTTTTCACGATTTGTCTCTTTTGTTTGGTGATTGTGGGTGGCATTCATGCACAATCATCGACCCCCATTTTTCGCGATGTGAGTGAAGCGGCGGGCATTTCAGCAACGCACCGGGCGAGTTGGGACGAACTTGGGCCTAACAAAAGCAATTTCACCGATGGATACATGGCAATTGGTCAGGCCTGGGGTGATTATGACAATGATGGCTGGCTAGACCTGTTTGTCACGGGAAACATGGATGAGAATGTGCTTTACCACAACAATCAGGATGGCACGTTTTCAGTTTCCTCCTTCTCTGGCCAACTTAATGTGCCAGATGTGTTGACTGGTGGGGCTGTTTGGGTTGATTACAACAACGATGGTTTGCGTGATTTGTTCATGGCGAACTATGGTAAAAATGCGCTGTTTAGAAACTCGGGCGAATTCGGATTTATCAACGTTTCTGAAAGAGCCGGTGTCGAAGATGCAGGAAAAGCCACAGGGTCCACTTGGGCTGATTATGATGGGGATGGCTGGCTTGATTTTTATGTGACAAACTGGTCTTGTTATCCTAAATGTGATCCGCTGGACAACAATCAGGCGCGAGATCGCCTTTACCACAACAATCAGGACGGCACTTTTACGGACGTTTCGGGTCTACTGCTTTATGACAAAACGTTGGGAGCCGGGTTTAGCGCCACTTTTTCTGATTACGATGGGGATGGGGACGCCGATCTGTATGTGGTGAATGACATCTTGAAAAATCCTGTCGGCAATGTTTACTGGCGAAACGATGGCCCTGGCTGTAATGGCTGGTGCTGGACAGATGCCACGGTGGAAACGGGGTCGTTTTTCCTGAAACATGGCATGGGGATTGCGGTTGGTGATTATGATAATGATTTAGACCAGGATGTGTATTTTGCTGATATGGTGAATCCGATGGTGTTGATGCAAAATCAGGGAGATGGCACGTTTGTGGATGTGGCCGATACGGCGAATGTGGCGGTGGGGCCAAGCAGTGCAGTGGGCTGGGGAACCGGCTTTTTTGATTACGACAATGATGGCTGGCTCGACCTCTATTTAGCCACAACTGAATTTATTCAGGAGTCAACCGCGTTGGGTGCGGAGGGGATGCACTTCACCTACCCCAACTTCTTTTTTGAAAACAATCGTGATGGCACGTTTACGGATGTAAGCACCACTGTCTGGGCGGACCCTTCTGCGCCGACGATGGGGTTTGCGTATGCGGATTATGATAATGACGGCCGTATTGACTACGTAGAAGGCAACTGGAATGAAGGATTTGCCCTGTATCGCAACGAATCGCAGGCTGGGCAGGATAATCATTGGTTGACGATTCGTTTGGTAGGCACGTTCCCGATTAATCGGGATGCGGTGGGGGCCAAGGTGACGGTGGTGGACAGTAACGGCCGTTCCCAATTCCAAGAAGTCCTCTCCGGTTCCAGCATCGGGTCGGGTAACGATACCGCCCTGTATTTTGGTCTGGGACAGGCAACGGCTGCTAAGGTGACAGTGGTTTGGCCTGACGGCCGTTCCCAAGAATTCACAGACGTACCCACCGACCAAATTTGGTACGCCAACTACTTCGAATCATTTAAAGACGTTAGCCAAACGGCAGGTATTGAAGCCGCACATAGTGGCTTTTGGGACATGTTCAACCCCGAATTTGCCAGCGGCTATTTGGGCATTGGCCAATCTTGGGCAGATTACAACCAGGATGGCTGGGTCGATTTGTATGTCTCCGGCAACCTCGAAGGGAATGTACTGTTTGAAAACAACCAAGATGGCACATTCCGCGTTTCCGATCTGTCAGAAAGCGTGAAGCTGCCTGAATTAAAAACCGGCGGCACCGTCTGGGCCGATTACGACAACGACAGTTGGCCCGATTTGTACGTGCTGGCACACGGTAGAAACGTGCTGTTCCGCAATGAGCGCGGCAAGCGGTTGGTCGATGTGACCGACGCAGCAGGCGTGGGTGATGGCGGCAAAGGCTCCAGCGCCACCTGGGGCGACTACGACAGTGATGGTTATTTAGATTTATACGTGGTCAATTGGGCCTGTTACCCTGAATGCGAACCGCTCGATCCCAAACAAGCTCAAGACAAACTCTATCGCAACAACGGTGACGGCACATTTAATGATGTCTCTCATCTATTGGTCTATGAAAAGCTGCTGGGGGCTGGTTTTACAGCCAGTTTCGTTGATTACGACGATGACGACGATGCAGACATTTACGTGGTTAACGACGCGTTGAAAAACCCGATTGGCAACGTGATGTGGCGCAACGATGGTCCCGGCTGTGGTGGCTGGTGCTGGGCTGATGCTTCGGTGGAAACTGGCACCGACACGCTCATCGACGGCATGGGGCTGGCGATTGGCGACTATGACAACGACCTCGATTTGGACTTTTATTACACCAATATGGTCAATCCAATGATGCTGATGACCAATGAAGATGGCAAATTTGTCGATGTCGCGCCGCAAGCGGGTGTCGAAGTGGGTCCAAGCAATGCCGTTGGTTGGGGAACTGCCTTTTTTGATTACGACAACGACGGCTGGCAAGATTTGTATCTGGCGACAACCGGATTTTTACAGACTTCGCTGGATGTTGCGCCAGAGGGGATGCATTTTGGCCACACCGATTACCTGTTTAAGAACACAGGTGATGGTGATTTTGCCGATGTTACCCCGCCCAATTGGGGCCTGAACCCTATCCCAAGCATGGGTTTTGCCTATGCGGATTACGACAACGACGGACTCACCGATTTTGTGGTGGGCAAGTGGAATGAAGGGTATGCCCTGTATCGCAATCAGGTTGATTCGGATAACAATTGGCTGACGGTGCGCTTAGTCGGCGGCGGCGCTGTCAATCGGGATGCGGTTGGGGCGCGGGTGTATGTGCAGGCGAGTAACGGCCGTTCCCAAATGCAAGAAGTCAAATGTGGCTCCAGCCTTGGCGCAGGCAATGAACTGCCGCTGCACTTTGGACTCGATCAGGCCGATATTGAACTTGTGGTCGTGAAATGGCCGGATGGCAAGATTGTTGAATACGACAATGTTGAAGCAAATCAGATGTGGACGGTTCAATATCGATCACTTTTCGAGCGCATGTTGCCCACCATTGGGATTGTCACGCTTTTCTTAGTGGGCATTGTCTCGTTGGGATTTTACAATGTCAACTTACACATCTCTGGCAAAAAGCCGACCCGCAGCAGGTTTATGCGCTGGTTGTTGAAGTGGAAGGTGGTAACGGCCGTAACCCTGTTCATCTGGTCCCTCTATTCAATGATCAAACTGCCATTCTCAACCGCCGCTTCAGGGATTCGAAAAACTTATATTCGTTGGTTTGCGCAGAGCAAACCAAGCACATTCATGTCAGTAGCAAGGTGGCTAGATGTGAACATCAATTTAACAACTATTCTGTTTTTCTTTTGGGCGTTATTCTGGTTACTCAACGGCGGCGACAAATTCTTCAATGGTGTCTATGTAGGCAACACGGAAGATTGGTCGGCCAAGGGCGTGTTGGTAGACGACAGCGGCGAGATTGCACTCACGCTGCATCCGATGGAAACAACTGGTTTTTATGGGGTGAATCGTGACAAAAAGATGATCAACTATTTTGAGAATCTGGGTCTGCCTAAGGAAGTCGCCGTAGTTTTTCTTTACGGCATTGCCATTGCTGAGATCATTCTCGGCTTCATCTTTTTCAGCCTGTTGGCCTGGAACCTGCAACCGCCAAACAAACGACTCAAGGTCGGATTATTTGCCGACAGAACAGTTCACCACCTTGCGTTTAAAGGTGGACTGCTCATCTTTGTCATGTTCACTATTGGCGACACCCTGTTTGGTGACAGGGTTGAGCTGTGGGAGCACAGCACTTTCCTGATTTTGGGATTGTTGAGTTACTATATCTGGTCTCAACTGGATAGAAAAGGTGCTATGCAATCAGAATCAAGCAGGGAAAGCGCCGAATTTCATATGTAACAATACTGCCACCACCGCCGGGGGATTAATCCCCCGGCGAGGCAAAAAGGTATCAATTTATGCCAAATTCTAAAGTTATTTTTCAGCCCAACACAGCAGATTGCTTGCAGCAAGGCGTCAATCAAATGCTCAATGCGATCATTCCTACGCTGGGGCCTTTTCCACGCATGGTAGCGTTTGACAACACGGCCAAGGGGCTGGAATTGCTCGATGATGGTGGCACGATTGCCCGCCGCATCATCCAAATCCCTAATCGGGATGCAGACATGGGTGCGATGTACGTGCGCCAAATGTTGTGGCAGGTACGCGAAAATTTGGGTGATGGGACTGCAACCGCCGCCGTTTTATTTAAAGCGATTTTTAACGAAGGCTTGCGCCTTATTGCGGCGGGCGGCAATGCGATGCGGCTGCGCCACTATTTGGAACAAGGTGCAAAAATCATCCAGGCTGAGTTAGATAAGCAGAAGTTTCAGGTGGAAGGCAAGGAAAATTTGGCAGGTCTGGCGGAAACAACATGCCACGATCCAGAATTGGCCAAGATGTTGGGTGAAATTTTCGACATTATTGGGGAGCATGGTCATTTGGAAGTGCGATTCGGCCGTTCTCGTAAATTGGAACGTGAATATTTCGAAGGCATGTATTGGAAAGGCGGGCTGACGTCGCCTTTCATGCTGACGCAGATTGGGAAGTCGAAGATTAATTTGGAGAATACGGCCGTTTTCATCACCGACCTCGCACTAGAAGATAAAAACGACCTGCAACATCTGCTGCAAGTTGCCATCGAATCTGGTGCCAAACAGCTACTGCTGCTTGTGCAATCCATCAAAGACGACCTGCTGGGGCTGCTGTCAACCGATGCCGTCAAAGAAAAGATTCAAGTCGTTCCCGTAAAATTGGGCGTTTATGACGGACCAAAGATTGTGGCCGCGCTCGAAGACCTAGCCATCTTAACCGGAGGTCGGCCAGTAGTACGAGCTGCTGGTCAAACAGCGCAAAGCGTGACAGTGGCAGACCTGGGACACGCCCGCCGCGCCTGGGCCGATTTGAAATATTTTGGCTTATCAGGTGGTAAAGGCGATCCGCGCAAACTGCGTCAGCACATTTATGAATGTCGTGCCGCCTACGAAAGCAGTACCAATGAAAATACGCGAGAACTGCTGCAAACTCGAATAGGTAAGTTGATGGGGGGTTCGGCCCTTTTGTGGGTCGGTGGCGCTACCGAAATCGAGATTAAAACGCGTAAGGAAATCGCGGAACGTTCTGCGCGGGTGCTGCGCGGGGCGGTGACTGGTGGGGTGCTGCCTGGGGGTGGAACGGCCGTTTTAGCCTGTCAAACCGCATTAGAAGAAAAAGCCGCCGCCAGCACCATTTTTGAAGAAAAAGCCGCTTACCAAATCCTAGCCAAAGCAATGGAAGCCCCAATCAACACCCTGATTCGCAACGGCGGCGACAAGCCAGAAAAATATCTAGGCCAAATCAAACAAGGTGCAGCAGGAACCGTATTCGACATGCGCAGCAAGCAAGTCGTTGACGCGATTGCAGCGGGTGTCCTCGATGTGGCCGACGTGCAGAAAGGTGCCGTCGAACGCGCCATTCGGGCGGCGTCGCTGGCTTTAACCGTCGATGTTTTGGTCCACGTCAAAAACCCAGCCCATTCCACGGAGCCATAAACGATTATGAATATGAGTGAATCACAAGTAGCAGCGAATCAAGATTATGTGTATGCCATTGCCGTATCGCCCACATTCCAACAAGATGGTGTCTGTTTTGCGGCTCGTCAAACGGGTCTGTATCGTTCTGATGACGGCGGAGAAAGCTGGCAATATGCCTTTGCCTCTTTGAACCTTGCGGAACCATTGGCAACGACATCAGTTTTACTTTCCCCTGAGTTTGCCACCGATCAAACTGTGTTTGCCGGTGCGCCTGGGGGCGTTTTGCGGTCGATTAATGGTGGCGAAACCTGGCAGGTGGCGCTGTTAGGCACACCGCCCCCGGCGGTATCAGCGCTAGTTATTTCGCCAAATTATTTGCATGATGGCGTACTGTTGGCGGCGACGCTGGAAGATGGCATCTACCGATCCGCAGATCGGGGCAAAACGTGGTCGGCCTGGAATTTTGGCTTGCTGGATATGCGCGTCATGTGCCTGGGTATCTCGCCCGATTTTGCCACCGATGAGACGGTGTTTGCAGGTACGGAGAGCGGTCTGTTCCGCAGCACAAATGGCGGACGGGCGTGGCGCGAGGTAGCGCTGCCGATTGGGTTTGAGCCGGTTCTGAGTTTGGCTGTGGTGAATGATGGTGAAAATTTATTCATCGGCACCGAGCAAGGACTCTACACCTCATCCGACCAGGGCAAAACATGGCTCCGTCTCGGCGAAAACGTCCTTGATGGACACATCAGCACCATTTTAAGCGCATCTGACTTAACCAACCTGCTCGTCCTAAACGACGATGCCCCCTACTTTTCCCCAGATGGCGGCCAATCCTGGCAGCCATGCCCACTTAACATCACCGCCGAAAAACATTTAGCAACAATTGCTGCCCCTGAAGGAATTAGGGCAGACGTTCCATTAATCGTGGGGTTGACAACTGGAAACATTCTCAGCAGAAAAATTGAATTGTAACAATCAGGCTTTTGAAGTTTTTTAACCTTCAAAAGTCTAAGGTCAATATAAACAAGTTACACCAAACCGACATCGAATGAATTCGACGTCTAATGCTCTGAAAACATGTTTATGAACGTTAAGAAAATAAAACGGTAATAGGGAACTTGTCATTCCCGCGCAGGCGGGAATCCATGACGTAGTCGAGTAGATTCCCGCCTGCGCGGGAATGACAGGGCCACATTTTGTAGTTTTCTATTACCTGATTATTTATTTAACTTCCATAAACATGTTTGATTCTGGCAAACCCAAATTTCATTTTGGGACACCGCTTTTTTGAATAAAAAGAGGAAGAATATGCAACAAGAAAATAATCGTACAGAAAAATTTGAACCAACCTGGGAATCCCTCGTTAATTACACCGTACCCGAATGGTACATGGATGCAAAATTTGGCATTTTCATCCATTGGGGTCCCTACTGCGTGCCTGCCTTTGGCAACGAATGGTATGCTCGCAACATGTATGTCAAAGAGTCCAAAGAGTACAAACATCACCTTGAAAATTGGGGGCCACATACCGAATTTGGGTACAAAGATTTCATCCCCATGTTCAAGGCCGAAAAATTTGATGCCAAAGAATGGGCCGCGCTATTTAAGGAAGCAGGTGCCAAATTTGTCGTGCCGGTAGCCGAACATCATGACGGTTTTCCTATGTACGATTCTGAACTGACCGAATGGAATGCTGCCAAAATGGGACCTAAACAAGATATTGTTGGCGAACTGGCGAAGGCAACACGTGCCTTAGACATGGTATTTGGTGTTTCGACACATCGTGCTGAACATTGGTGGTTCTTCAACGGCGGCCTCGAATACGATTCGGATGTGCAAGACCCAGAGTATGCCGATTTTTACGGTCCGCCTAAAACCGGACCGCGCCACAGTGCAGAAGGTTGGAAGAACCGAGATTGGGAACCGCGTCCAGATGCCAAATTCTTGGAAGATTGGTTGGCACGTACCTGTGAGCTAGTGGACAAATATCAGCCGCAGTTGGTTTGGTTTGATTGGTGGATTGAGCAAATTGTTTTCCAACCCTACGTGCAAAAATTTGCTTCGTACTATTACAACCGGGGATTGGAATGGGACAAGGGTGTGGCCATTAATTATAAAAATGAGACGTATCCGAAAGAAACGGCCGTTTTCGACGTAGAACGTGGTCAGCTCAACGATGTCCGCCCCTATTTCTGGCAAACCGACACGTCCGTTTCCAAAAATTCATGGAGCTACGTCACCGAGCAAGATTACAAAACCTCGCACAGCATCGTCGGTGATCTGGTAGACATTGTGAGTAAAAATGGGGCGCTGCTGCTCAATATTGGGCCAAAACCTGATGGCACCATTCCAGAACCCGAACAAGAAATCTTGCGCGACATCGGTAAATGGCTGTCTGTGAATGGTGAAGCTATTTACGACACACGTCCATGGAAAACGTATGGCGAAGGGCCAACCGAAGTTTTAGAAGGCGGCTTCACCGACACAAAACGGGAGCCTTTCACTAGCCAGGACATCCGCTTTACCACCAAAGAAAACGTGATGTACGCAACCCTGCTGGCCTGGCCGGAAGATGGCAAAGCCACCATCACCTCATTCGGCTCCGACAGCGACATCAAAGCCGAGCAGATCGCCGAAATCACCATGCTTGGCGCAAATGGCACACTCGAATGGTCCCAAGACGCCGCAGGGCTAACCGTGCAAACACCGACTGAGAAACCCTGCGAACACGCATTCACCTTAAAAATTGTGCTTGATTAAGCATTAACAAAGTAATCATGGTTTTGTCATTCCTGCGTAGGCAGGAATCCATCTTTTTAATGGGGTGGATTCCCGCCTGCGCGGGAATGACAGATTGAAAAGCTATTAATTTTTACTTATATGAGAAAAATATTATGTTGAAAAAGATTGTTGTTACCGGGGGGAGCGGAAAAGCAGGTCGGGCAGTTGTGTGCGACATGCTAGAGCATGGATATGATGTTTTAAATGTCGATATTGTGCCATCATCAGACCCCATTGCACCATACCTCAATATCGATTTGACCGATCTAGGCCAGACCATTGAAGCATTAAAAGATGCAGATGCAGTCATTCACTTGGCAGCTATCCCAGCGCCATTTTTGAAATCTGACGCTGTCACATTTGAGGTCAATATGTTGAGCACCTACAACGTTTTCAGCGCGGCGACGATGTTGAAGCTGAAGCGCGTTGTGTGGGCATCGAGTGAAACCACCTTGGGGTTGCCATTTGACCGAGAGCAGCCAGCTTACGCGCCGATTGATGAGGAGCATCCTCTCTATCCAGAAACTAGCTACGCTATTTCAAAGGTGTTGAGCGAGGAAATGGCACGGCAGTTTAATCGCTGGAGCGGCATTCCATTTGTGGGCTTGCGCATATCAAACATCATGGAGCCGCATGATTACCAAAACTTCCCTGGCTATAACGATGATGCAATGATTCGCAAGTGGAACCTGTGGGGCTATGTGGATGCGCGGGATGTGGCGCAAAGCTGCCGTTTAGGACTCGAAGCGGATATTGAAGGTGCAGAAGCATTCATTATTGCCGCAGCCGATACGGTGATGAATCGCCCCAACAGCGAACTGATGGCTGAGGTTTTCCCTGACGTACCTCTTCGTGAAGGGACCGGGGAGTTTGAAACGCTGTTGTCTATTGATAAAGCACGCAAAATGCTGGGCTACAATCCGCAATATTTCTGGCGCGACCAGTGACACCAACCTCCCGGAGGTGCAGCACCTCCGGGAGGTTATGCCTAAATGTTTTGGAACAAACCCTTAGGGGCTTTTGTAAAAGCGGGAGGATGATATGGAATATCGATTTTTGGGTAAAACCGGGCTGAAAGTCAGCGAGCTTTGTTTGGGAGCAATGACGTTTGGCTGGACAACAACAGAAGAAGATGGGCATAAAATCTTAGATAAATTTGTCGATGCGGGGGCCAATTTTATTGATACGGCCGATGTTTATTCAGAGGGTCGATCTGAAACGATTGTGGGAAATTGGCTGAAGGGACAAACGCGTGATCAGGTGATCCTTGCTACAAAAGTTCGTTATCCCGCTGGGAAAGGACAAAATGATGTGGGGTTGAGTCGCCATCACATTTTGAAAGGTGTTGAAGACAGTTTGCGTCGTTTGAAAACAGATTACATTGACCTGTATCAGGTTCATGCCTGGGATAATGCGACGCCGCTAGAAGAAACGTTGAGCACCTTAGATGGTTTGGTTAAAAGCGGCAAGGTGCGCTATATCGGAGCCAGCAATTTTAATGGCTGGCAGTTGCAAAAGGCGCTTGATATGAGCCGCTATTTGGGTTGGGAACCGTTTATCTGTTTGCAGCCTTTGTACAATTTGATGGATCGATCCATTGAGTGGGAATTGGTGGAGCTGTGCCAAATTGAAGGTGTTGGCATTATCCCCTGGAGTCCGCTGCGTGGTGGCTGGTTGAGTGGCAAGTATAAACGAGGCATGACCAGACCAAACCGCTGGAAGGCGGTCGTGTGGAAATGGCTGAGGAACGCGGCTGGGGTGAGACGTTTAGTGATTATGACACGGAACACACCTGGAATCTGCTGGACACGCTGCACGAGATTGCTGAAGAAGCGGATAAAGCGCCAGCGCAGGTTGCTCTCCGCTGGTTGATTCAGCGTCCTGGCATCACGGCTCCGATTATTGCGGCGCGAACGATGGCACATCTGGAAAGCAATCTTGGCGCTAGTGGCTGGTCGTTAACGGATGAGCAGATGGGACGGTTAACTGAGGCCAGCGATAAACCGCTGCCGTATCCGTACGATCAAATTGAACGTGGTTATCGAAATTAGACTATAACCTCCCGGAGGTGTGGCATCTTTGCCTTGCACCTCCGGGAGGTTATATCCAATGGAAAAAAGTATGAATCAAAAACATCAAGACCCCAATGTACAGGCTGCAATTGATGAATGTTTGCCGTTGATTAAGGCGTTAGGGAAAGGTCGTTGTGCTGTGTCAATTGGTGGATCGCGGGGCAAGCGGACGACTGATAATTGGTCGGATATTGATTTCCGCCTTTTCTGTGACGAAATTGTGGGCGCATCTAAATTTACAGAGACGGAAGCGTGGCAGGTGTTTAGCCAAGCGGTTGATAAGTGGCGTGAGAAAGGGATTGAGATTGATTATGTTTGGCCGCGCACGATTCGGGATGTGGATGCGCAGTTGGCTGGGTGGTTAAGGGGTGAAATACGGCCGTTACCCATCGTCTGGACCCTGTGGGGCTATCATTTGCTCACCGACCTCACCAACCAAATCATCGTGGATGATCCCAATGGCATCATTGCTGCATGGCAAGCCAAACTGACACCCTATCCACAAGTTTTGCAAGACGCCATCATCAAAAAATATATGAAATCACTTACCCACTGGCGACCTGATTACCATTATCGAAACAAAGTCGAGCGTGGTGATAAAGTGTTTTTGGCCAGCATTTCAGCCCGATTGGTGCAAGATATGATGCAGATTTTGTTTGCACTGAACAAGACTTACTATGTGGGTGATGGCAATAATTTGCACTACGTGGCTGAGTTTGACATCAAGCCTGACAACTTTGCAGAGCGCACAGAGGCTATTTTATTTCCCGAATATGGTAACGATGTCCTAAGCAAGCAGTATGACGCAGTTGTAGCGCTGATTGATGAGGTGATGCAGCTTGTTCGTGAGGCAAATGGTGGTCGTCACGTGTCTGCAATGAAAGAAACGTTATCAGTTGTTATTGACGAATAGAGGCATCAATTAAAAACCGAACTGCCTATTCGTGATCGTGATCGTAATCGATATTAATTTCGATCACGATCACGAATGGCGATCACGATCACGAGTAAGAGTCTTTATATGTCACTTTTGGTGAATTATGAGTCAACCTAATATTGTATTTGTTTTGACGGATGATCAAGGGTATGGGGATTTGGGCTGCCACGGCAATCCAATCATTCAAACCCCACATATTGATCGACTTTATGCAGAAAGTGTGCGTCTGACAAACTATCATGTTGGGCCAACATGTGCGCCAACGCGTGCGGGTTTATTCACAGGTCATTACCACAATAGTACAGGGGTTTGGCATACCGTTGGCGGACGTTCGCTGTTGCGGCGAGATGAGGTGAGTTTGGCAGATGCACTGGCTGAGGCGGGGTATTGCACGGGGCTGTTTGGCAAATGGCATTTAGGTGACAACTATCCCTATCGTCCGCAAGATCGCGGCTTTCAGGATGTGGTTTGTCACGGCGGTGGTGGCATTGGACAGACGCCAGATTATTGGGGCAACACTTACAACGATGATCATTATGCGATTAATGGCGAATGGACGCCGTTTAGTGGTTATTGCACCGATATTTGGTTTCGGGAAGGGATGCAGTTTATTGAACGGCATCAGCATGAACCATTTTTTTGCATGATCACCACGAATGCGCCGCATTCGCCTTATATCGTGGACCGAAGTTATAGTGATCGGTATGTGGCGCAAGTTGAACATCAAGACAGAGCTAATTTCTATGGCATGATTTCAAATATTGATGACCATGTGGGCTTGCTGAGGCAGCAGCTTGATGCGTTGGGTTTGACAGACAATACGATTCTGATTTTTATGTGTGACAATGGTACGTCTGGCGGCGCATCGCTGGACCAAAACGAGTTTGTCACGGGCGGTTTTAATGCGGGAATGCGCGGCGTGAAGGGTTCGCCTTATGAGGGTGGGCATCGGGTTCCGTTTTTCTTGCATTGGCCGGGTGGTGGTTTAACACAGGGTCAAGATGTGCCGGAGCTAACGGCGAATGTGGATGTAATGCCAACATTGTTGGACCTTTGTGGGGTGGAAAACGGCCGTTTCCAACATGGCCAAAGCTTGAAATAGCTGTTGGGGGAAAAGGCCGTAACCTGGCC
>QQUD01000088.1 GCA_008501785.1 Chloroflexota bacterium | reverse complement strand
GTCTTTATACGGCTACTGTTACTGTTGAACACCCGTTACGTGTCATGACCGCCACAACCCTGGTAGCCGTGACAGTAGACCAATTAGTGACCCCTGAAAATGGCGGTGTGTTTTCCTATACAAACAGCATGGGTCAAGGAACTGGGGTGAATGTGCCTCCTGGCGCGGTAGATAGTGCGCGGTCCCTCTCCATCAACCCATTAGGGAAAGAAAGCTTGACGCAGCCGGAGCCGACAAACCCGATTGATTATTACTTTGATCTGGGTGCTGATGACCCGCGTCGTATCTATTTTCCGGTTATGTTTAATCGTAACTCTGGGTCTTCGCTGGTCAATACACAAGTCGTCGATACAAATGGAGCGAGTCGTGTGGAGGGGGAAACGGCCGTTGCTGCCTGCCCCACCGGCCACTTCTGCTTCAACAAACCCGTTATTATCACTATCACCTACAACGAAGATTTGCTGCCCCCTACAGCATCTGAAACAGAACTAACCCTTACATTCTGGGACAATGAAACGAACGAGTGGGTTGATGCAGCAACAACTTGTGATCCAACATCCACATACAATTACTTTCCTGCGCAGGACTTCTTCACGATTGAAGTATGTCACTTTAGTCGTTTTGGGGTTGTACACTAATTGATTGAGTCATAAAACTTTCCGCAAGCTAGTACTGAAACCAACATCTTTTGTCGGGTAAAATGTTTGCGAATGGTTTCAGTTTAAGTGTTCCGGCGCAATGTGCTATCCGGCAATACTTGTTGGTCGGAACACTAGTCAGCTTGCGGAAAGTTTATATACAAGTAAAAGGTTGAGGTGAGGCAGGGTTGTTTAGGCCCTGTCTTTTTTTGTAAACCGTTGGAAAATATATTTATTGCGAGTTACGTTGTTTAAATAGGCTAGCCGGGTTTCTTCATTGCTGATTTTTTCTGCTTTTCCCATCAACAATTCGTATGCTACAGCAACGATTTCTTCCGCTTTGTCATACTCACCAATCGATTCTAAAACTGAAACACAGGCAAGATAAGCCTTTAGCGGATATTCAATTCCATTCACGCCCTTATTGTCAATCCATGTCAAAATTTGATGAACATAATTTTGTGCAGTGTCGATTTTTTCTTGTGCCATTGCAATATGTGCCAATTCAGCTAAATTATCAACACTTCCTGCATCTTGACTCGTTTCTTGCTTAATCGTAATAGCTTTATGATGAATTTCTTCTGCTTCAGAGAGATGATTGGTGCCATAAAGAGCGCGGCCTAATGTTGTAAAGCTATATCCTTGGCCGACACGATCCCCAATTGCTTGATCGATGGCAACCGCATCTTTTGCAAAATCAACAGCTTTTGCATAATCACCTAAATCGCAGAAGACAAGCCCTAGATTATTTGAAGCAAGTGATTCACTGCCACGATCATGTAATGACTGCGATAATGTTAATGCCCGTTCATGATACTTTTTCGCTTCTTCATAGCTGCCTAACGCATGGTAAAGTGCGCCAAGATTATTTAGACTAATCGCTTCGGTTGCTCGAGCGCCAATGATTTGTGTAATCTGTAATGATTCTTCACCATAGGTCAATGCTTGCCCAATGTCCCCATTTGCATGATAAATTGCCATTAAATTGGTGAGGCATGCTGCTTGCCGTTGCAAGTTGTTTAACTGGCGGGCAAGCGCCAATGCATCTTCATATTTTTCCTGAGCGGTTTTGTAGTCGCCAAGATAGTAATGAACGATTCCCAGACGGACCAAGGTGATTGATTCGTTGAGCCGGTCATTGGATTGCTGGGATAAGGTTTGGGCTTGGTTGAGGTGTAGCAGGGCAATATCAAATTCACCCTGAGAGATGTGGCCGCTGGCCCAGGCGTTTAGCCCTTCTACTTTTTGGCGGTTGTTAGCTGCCGTTTCTGCATACCCCACCGCATCTTGTGCAGCTTCCACCGCTTTCGGATAGTCGCTGGTGGCATGATAATACATAGAATACTGCAAGGCTACTTCTGCCCGGTGTTGATCATTTTGTAATGCAGCGGCAAGTGATTGTAACTGTACCAGGTCTTCTTGCTGTTGGTCGCGTTGCCCGATGAGGTGGTTGACCCCAACACGGCCGTTTAACAACCCATACAGCCGTTCCAAATTATCCTGGCTCAACGATTCTTGTGCCATCAGCAACGTAATCGCTCGTGAAAAGTATTCAATCGCTTCCAAATTCGCAAATTGAACGGCCGCTTGTTCACCGGCACGATCCAAATATTCAATCGCCTTGTCTGCTACCTTCCCCAATTCATAATGCTCTGCAATCAGCGGCAGCAAAAATAGATTGTGCTCACCCAACTGGCTTTCTAAAATCGCAGCAACTTGCTGGTGAATCACCCGCCGTAAATTTTTGGGTACGCTGTTGTAAGCTACTTCCTGAATCAGTCCATGATGAAATACCCACTCCCAATCTTCGACGATTTGAGATTCTTCCATCTTTTCTGCTAGTTGACGCATTTCTAGCAGAAAGAGAGTTGGCTCAACCGAGTCTGATTCTGTGATTTTGTTAAGAATATGCTGCCAGAAAATGCGGCCAATAATCGAGGCGTGCTGCGTAACCTGCTTATCTTGAGGGGGCAGCCGATCGATGCGGGCCGCCAAAATGTCTTGTACCGAAGGCGGAATGCTGATTTCGGAGACATCACGCGTTACGCGCCATGTGCCATTTTTCTCCAAGGTATGTTCTTCAATGAGTGAACGGATCACTTCTTCAACATAAAAAGGATTGCCTTGCGCCTGTTTTGTAATTAGCTCACGTAAATCGGATGGTAACTGTTGACCAAGCAGCTTTTCGATGAGTGATTCTGCCTGCACATTGTCTAGTGATGTCAGTTCAATCGTTTGCTGCGGATCGGTTTCTAACTGGGTGAGCAGTTGACCAAATTTTGAGTCGAGATTTTCAGCAGGGCGGCTTAATATTAGCCACATTGCTGTGCCGCTGGTTGCTTCCCCAAAGGCAATCATATTCAAAATGCGTTCTAAAAAGTCGAGGGAGAGCGCATCAGCCCAATGCAAGTCGTCAATCAGAATAACAAGCGGCTGCATGGCAGCTGCTGACAAGAAGATGCGTTCCAATGACAGGAATGTGCGGTCACGGCGCTGCTCTGGTTCTAGATTTTGCATCAGATCATGTGCCAATGAAAATCCTAGAATACCGGCTAATGATCCAAGCTGATAGCGTAATTCTGTTTTGTTCAGGTCAGGTTCGAGGGCTTGGAGGCTGGCAGTGAGGTGGTTAACGGCCGTTTCCCCATCCGCTTCCCTGCTCAAGCTAAACAAATTGCGCACCAGTTCAGCAATAAAATGGTACGGAGTGGTGCGGGTGTGGTGGAAGCTGCGACTCATCAGCACCCTCGTTTTTGGATGGTTTTGCAAAATCCAGGCGGTGAATTCGTTTTGCAGACGTGATTTGCCGAGACCCGCGTTGCCAGTAACGGCCGTTGCCTGCCAACCAACCTGTTCAATGTTTGCAGTAAACGTTTCTTCCAGCGTTTTTAGTTCAGCTTCTCGGCCAATCATCGGCGCGTGTAAACCAGTCAATCCACGCACACGGCCCCGCTGCGATTTTTCACCAAGAATGCGATAAACCGTAATTTCGTCAGATTTACCTTTAACCGAAATCTGCTCAGGAGGTGACAGATCAAAAATCGCATGAAGCTTGCGGGTTGTGTAAGAACTAGCCAAAATGACGCCAACCGGTGCCGCACTTTCCAGTCGTGCCGCCAGATTGACCGTGTCTCCCATCACGGTATAGCTGCGTGCTTTTAAGCCCCAAACCAATCCGGCCACGACTTCACCCGCATTTAGCCCGATCCGC
>QQUD01000945.1 GCA_008501785.1 Chloroflexota bacterium | reverse complement strand
CAAATGAGAACCAGGAATCACTTTCACATCCACACCGCCATCGGCCAACTTCCCCCAACCCATTTCAGGATCATGTGAACTAAACAAATGTCCTCCCATCGCTCGTAAAAGAACAACATTGCCCGGTTAAGGTTGAGGATAATACTTTTGCAACGCCCGATAGTTCAGCTCGATCACTTGTTGCACATGTTCTGGGAATTCATCAGCACCGTCAATCATATCTGATACTTCAAACTTAATGGATTTCCGTGCCGATTGGCTAAATCGCATTTTAAGGCCTTTTCGATATTGGCGGCTCTTTTTGCGCAAGCGTACCACCAACTCATCTGGGCGCATATACAAGAAATCTTGTAAGCGGTAAGGTAAATTGCGAATCAAATTGCGCACAAATTGCCAATTCCAGGTGACTTCAAAGTAATCAGACTTGGTTGGCATATGGTCTAAAATTGCGAGCAACCCAACTTCGCGACCAGCCTCTGTAAGTTGACGGGCCATTTCGTAGGCAATGTTTGCACCATAAGAGTAACCACCGATGAAATAAGGCCCTTCAGGTTGGAAAGCACACATTTCTTCGATGTAATGTGCAGCCATTTTTTCAATCGTACCCAGAGGCTCCTGTACGCCATCTAAACCACGCGATTGGAAGCCATAGAAAGGTTGATCTTCTCCCATGTAACGAGCTAACGCTTCAAACCAGTAAACATCACCTGTCACACCATGCACACAGAAGAAATTGGGGTTCGGATTGTCAGCTTTGGGGTGTATCTCCACAATTGATGACCAGGTGGTGTGTTCATTTTGTTCATAAATCAGTTTTGCCAGATGGCGAATCGTGCCATCTTTAAACAAGCTGGTCAATGGCAAGTTGACACCAAATTCTTGGTCAATGCGTACAAACAAACGCACAACCAGCAGCGAATGCCCGCCAATTTCAAAGAAATTATCATCCACACTGACTGGATTCACACCTAACAGCTCTTCCCACATGGCAACTAGTTTTGTTTCAATCTCGTTGCGGGGTTTGGCAAAATCGCCATCTGTTTCCAGGTGTATTTGTTCTGGAACTTGCAAGGCACGTCGGTTAATTTTGCCATTGGGCGTGAGCGGCAGCGCATCAAGCAAAACGATGTCGGTGGGAACCATGTACAGTGGGAACTTTTCGCGCAGATAGCTGCGTAATGCGGAATCGCTAGCATTCTGGTTTGGTTTGAGCACAATGAAGGAAGAAAGTCGGGTGGAGCCAATGGTTTTGTCTTTGGTGGCAATGGTAATGGCTTGGTGAACGGCCGTATACTGCCCCAACATCGCATCAATTTCACCCAACTCCACACGGAACCCACGCACCTTCACCTGATGATCTGCCCGGTGTACAAACTCCACATTGCCATCTGGCAAATAGCGCCCCAGGTCGCCCGTGCGGTACAAAATATCACCATCCATCTGGCTACCATATGGATTGGGCAAAAAGCGTTTGTTGGTTTGTACCTCGTCACTGCGATAGCCTAATGCCAGATGTGGACTGCGCACATATATTTCAGCCATTTCCCCCACACCGGCGAGTTTCCCTGCTTCATTTTGCAGCACAAGCTGCACATCTTTCATGCCTTGTCCGAGTGGGATCACTTCTTTAGGTTGTACGGTAACGGCCGTTTCCACATCATTATCAACAATAAAATAACTCACCGCTCGCTGCGTCTCGGTAGAACCGTAAAAGTTTACGACAGTCAGATTCGGACACAACGTCGTCAACCGCTTCACATCGCGCCGCGTCAGCACATCACCCACGAAGAATGTGTACCGCAGTGACGGAACTTTATAATTCGCCATCGTAGGATTGATCGTTGCGTCGGTGATGATCTGCCCCATTGCCGGGGTCAAGTGCGCAATTGTGACTTCCTGCGTTTGCAGCCATTCGGCTAACCAGCCGGGAGAGCCAATCATGCGCGTATCGGGCACGCAAATCGTAGCCCCTAGCCAAATAGCTGTGAAAATGTCTCGCTGCAATGGATCGTGCGCCAAACCAGACAGCAGGCTAAATCGATCTGAACTGCTCAAGGAAAATGTTTCTGCTTGCCAGGGAATGAAGTGGGTCAGTGATCCGTGTCGGCCCATAACGGCCTTGGGAATGCCTGTTGAGCCAGATGTAAAGGATAGGTATGCTAAATCGTCAGGCTGCGTCGAGATATCAGGCTCGGTTGTGGGCATGTCTGTCAGCAGCGTTTGATCGTCGGCGGATTGCAATCTGGGCAGTGTAACACGGCAGGTGCAGTTGATTTGGTTGAGGGTGGAGAAAACGGCCGTTTCCACCTCCCCCGCCGCCCCAATTTGCACAAACCCACTCGGCTTTGCAATCTCCAAATAACGAACCAGGCGCGAAGATGGGTAAGTCGGGTCCAAAATCAGGAAAGCAGCACCAGCCTTGAGTGCTCCCATCACCGACCACACCAGCGAAGCGCTGCGATGACCGTAAATCGCCACCACATCTTGCTGCTGCACGCCATTTTCAATCAAATAGTGCGCCAATTGGTTGCTACGTTGGTTCAGTTCCTGATAAGTCCAGGTGTCGTGTTCGTCAATAACGGCCGTATTCCCTGGCGTCTCCTGCCCAAATCGTGTCAGCGCCGTGTGAATTGGGCCTAGATAGTCGTTGCTTAACGGCCGTGTTGGGTCCGGCAACACAGCGCTGGCATCAGAATGGACCAAAGTATATTCGGATAATGGTAAATTGGGATTGTCACAAACCTGCTGCAACACCGCTTCGTATTGCGCCAACATCGTTTCCATTCGT
The DNA here is from genome assembly GCA_008501785.1 of Chloroflexota bacterium. The sequence goes on along the minus strand of QQUD01000945.1, from coordinate 1,071 downwards.
TTGGCAGAAAACAAATCAGCGTTATAAACTAGCGTCAATTCAATCTCGGCAGAACCTTCATTGATGTACAGCGTTATGTCAAACTTTGACCCCAACTCACCACCGCTTAAGAAGTCACCGGAAAGACCATGAATCTTTATCGGTTCATCCTCAACAAAATTGAGCATGTTGAAAAACACCTGAAAGATCGGCGTCCGGCTTAAATCACGCTCCACCTTGAGCACTTCCAGCAGCTTTTCAAACGGTACATCTTGATTAGCAAATGCATCCTGACAAACCTGACGCACCCGCCGCAGTGCTTCCAGGAACGTGGGGTCTTCTGACATATCAGTACGCATCACCAGCGTATTCAAAAAAAGACCAATCAAATTTTCAACTTCTGGCCGGTTACGTCCCGCAATTGGAGAACCAATGATAATGTCATCTTGATGGCTGTATCGGTGCATCATCACTTTAAAAGCCGCCAGCATCACCATAAACAGAGTCACATCTTCCTGCTTGAAAATGTTGCGCAGCTTCGTGCTCACCGATTCAGGCAAAAAGAGTGACTGGCTTTCACCACGAAATGTGCGTACAGGTGCGCGGTGGTAATCGGTTGGTAAATCGAGTGCGGTTAGATCACCACTCAAATGCTGTGTCCAATAATCGACCTGAGCCGCCAGATTTTCGCTCTGAAACCACTCTTGCTGCCAAATGGCATAATCAGCATATTGGATAGACAAATCGGGCAGATCGGGGTCAATCTCTTGCTGGTAAGCATTGTAGAGCAGCCCCATTTCACGATAGAAAATGATCAGGGACCAGCCATCTGAAGCAATGTGATGCATAGAGATCAGAAAAATGTGATCTTCTGCGCCCATTTTGAGCAGTTGGGTGCGGATGGGCAAGTCGTTTTCGAGGTCAAACGGCCGTGTTGCTTCCGCCTCAATATATGTTCCCGCTTCCGCCTCCCGCTCACCCTCTAAACATTCGGTCAAATCGTGTACCAACAGGGGCAGCGGCTGTTCAGGTAAAATCGTTTGATGGGGCGTACCATCAACGGCCTTATACGTCGTCCGCAATGATTCATGC
>QQUD01000741.1 GCA_008501785.1 Chloroflexota bacterium | reverse complement strand
AACATACAAGACCTGGCCGCGACCCTTTATCAAGTTTCTGTGCTTGTCGCCAATCGCCAACCCGGTCTAGATGTGCAAATGACACAAGAAGGACATACAGTTTATCTTCCATTGGAATTAAAACAACATATTGTGGCAATCTGCCGAGAGGCAATAATCAACATTGTCAAGCACGCCCAGGCCACGAAGGTTGAGTTAACCATCGTTTGGCAAAAAACTCACTTACGTATTTCGATTAAAGACAATGGAACTGGGATTCAAACAAAAACCGATCAAACAGATAGCTTTGGTTTGAACATGATGTTTGAACGTGCTGCTGAAATCAACGCATCAATGAAATTGAAATCTCAGGCAAGACAAGGATTAGAAATTATTTTGCGGATTCCTTTAACAGAATAAGAAATAGTTTAGTACGGGTTGTGAAAGAAACGTTAAGAGGTATTGTAAGCTGGCTTCAGTACCTTATTGTATAGGGAAAAAAGAAAGTTTTTCAACTTAGGGATATTTCCTGCCTTCAATAAGAATATCTTGCCTATCATTTGAGAAGTTATATGAAAATTCTGCTTGTTGATGACCACGTACTATTCAGAGAAGGTTTAGCCAGTCTACTCAGCGCGCAGCCAAATTTAACAATTATTGGTGCGGCCAAGTCGGTACATGAGGCAATTAAATTGGCTCGGGAATTAAAACCTGAACTCATTTTAATGGACTTCTCTCTGCCTGATGGCACCGGAGCTGAAGCAACCCAAGCAATTTTAGCAGAGCAACCGAATATAAAAATCGTCTTTTTAACGGTTCATGATGATGATGAACGTTTGTTTGGTGCTATTCGCAGAGGGGCCAAGGGGTATTTGCTAAAAAATACGCCTGTAGATAAATTACTCACCTATTTGCAAGGCATGGAGCGAGGGGAAGCTGCTATTTCACCCAAGATGACAAGTCGTGTATTAGAAAAATTTGCCGAATTAGAGCCAAAGCAAGTGACACCTCAATCTGAAAGTATAGACTTGACAACTCGTGAACTGCAAGTCTTACGACAATTAGATACAGGCGCTACAAACCAGGAAATCGCGGATAGATTGTTCATCAGTGAACGCACGGTCAAAAATCACGTTAGCCGTATTTTGGCAAAATTGAAACTGAAAAATCGGTACGAAGCAGCAAATTACGCCCGCAGAAAAGGGCTTACCCGTTCATCATTTGACTATCATTAAAACATCAGGCAAACTTTTACCCTAAAATATTTCAACATATATGACTTGCGAGAACAGAAGAATGCCGCTTCGTTGGTTTTCTAAAAAAATATCCAAACTGGGGCTATGGCCACGAATGGCCTTAGCCATTACGATTGGTTTCTTAACATTATTTGCTGCATTTTCTGTTATTTCTGAACGTGCTCTCCAAGATAGCATCGATAAACTCCTCGAAGAACGATTGGCCATCACCCAACTGGTTGCCGATCAAATTGATAATTTATTAGCTGATGCAATATTTGAACTTGAGCGAGCCAACCCACTGTTTGTCAATGAAAATGGTGAATTGGGCGCTTCGGCATTGGCGACGCTATCTCAAACCTACAGTCAAATTGGCTTATTTCCTGATGGTATCGTTTTGTTGGACCAAGAAGGGCGCGTGCTTGGTTCACAACCTGAGGAAATGTATGCAGCCAATGTCGATTTGTCTGGCTTGGAACATATCCACAAAACTTTAGATACAGAAGAACCAAACATCGCCGACCCATTTTTCCATCCAATTGATGGGCATCCGGTAACGGCCGTTACCGTCCCCCTCACCCACAATGGCCAACTCGTCGGCCTCCTCAGTGGCCTCATGAGCCTCGATGGTCGCGGTGTCATCATGCCTCTCAACCGAGCCGCCATCGTCGGCCAAACCGAACATGCCGTTCTGGTTGATACCCAGGGGAGAACACTTGCCTCCACTTTTAATTTACCTTATCTCTCACCTGGTGAACATGAAACCTTTTATCAAAAAACGATGGCCGTCGGCACACCAGCCGTTGAAACAGTTCCGTTTGAACTGAGCCTGCCCGGTGAACCCAAAGGCCATCTCCACGTCATGGCCTTCGTTCCATTGCAAAATGTACCGTGGGGTTTAGCCGTCGGCGGCGATCTCTTAGGCGATGCTTTTGCCAGTGTCAGGCAGTTGCGCATTGGTTTGGCAATCATTGGCATCATCACGCTCGTCGCAGTATGGTTTATTACCTTATTGGGAACAAAACGATTGGTCAAACCTGTCCAACAATTAACCGTATCAGCTCATCAAATTGCTGCGGGCAATTTAGATATTGCCCTGGAAACAGCCGACGGCGGCGAAATTGGGGTCATGGCTTCCGCATTAAACGACATGCGCAATCAACTTTTACAAAATATTGGTGAACTCTCAGATTGGAATGAAACGCTCGAAACACGTGTCGAAGAACAAACCGATCATTTACAACAGCAGCAGCAGCTCACTCAGCAACTTTTACAACAAGTCATCAATGCCCAAGAAGGGGAACGCCGCCGCATTGCTTATGAATTGCATGATGAAATTGGACAGATGTTAACGGCCGTTCAAATGAGCTTACGCCACCTCTCCAAAGGCATTGACGCTGAAGACGAACTGCTCAACAAACGCCTCAACCGCAGCCGCACCTTAACCGAACGCACCGTCAGCGATCTACGCGGCATCATTGCCGCACTGCGTCCCACCGTGCTCGACCAATTGGGGCTGGTAGCCGCTGTAGAATGGACCTGCGACCACACCTTGACGCCACTAGACATTCAATTCGACTTTGAGTTAGCTGGCATGGAAAAGCGCCTTTCAGAAGAAATCGAAACCATCTTGTTTCGCATCGCTCAAGAGACAATTAACAACATCGCCAGACACAGTCAGGCTAGCCAGGTGAACATCCAACTTATACGCACCAATCGAAATATTTCAATGAATATTTCAGATAACGGTATCGGTTTCGACCAGGACAAAGTCTCCAACAACCTGCCCAATGGGCATGGACTCGGTCTAGCTGGGATGCATGAACGCGCAGCACTTGCTGGCGGAAAAGTAGAAATTTCAGGTACGATTGGACAAGGAACGGCCGTTTCCGTTATCATTCCCCTGTTGTTAAACCTATCAGAAGAGGAACCAACCCATGTCAACACCTAAAATTAAAGTAATCATCTGCGACGACCACGACATCATGCGCGAAGGCTTAGTTATGCTGCTCGAAGATGAGCCTACTTTAAACATTGTTGGCCTCGCATCCAACGGCCAAGAAGCCATCGACATGGTCATTACCCTCAAACCAGACATCGTCCTCATGGACATCACCATGGAAGGCATGAATGGACTAGAAGCCACCCGACACATCGTCAAAAACAACGACAACACCAACGTCATCATCCTCACCATGCACGAAGACAAAGCCTTCTTCCTCGAAGCCCTCCAGGCCGGAGCCAACGGCTACTTCCTCAAAGGCGCAGACACCGAAGATTTAGTCCGCGCCATCCAAACCGTCCACGACGGCGGCACCTACCTCACCCCCCAACTCGCCGGCGGCCTCGTCCAAGAATACTTAAGTAATCGTTCGGAAATAAAATAACAGATTCCGAACCAACCAACCAACCAACCAACCAACCAACCAACCAACCAACCAACCAACCAACTAACCAACCAACCAACCAACCAACCAACTCTCTACCAACTTAACCCTCCCCCTCCACAAACACCCCCAATCCGGTACTAAAGTACCAAAACAGTCCCATCTCCCCCTAAATGTTTGATACTTTTTTAGTACCCAGGTCCTCCCCACGGCTCATAGAAAACACCCCCTCGCTTCCCGTAACATTATAACCAGGAGAAA
>QQUD01000058.1 GCA_008501785.1 Chloroflexota bacterium | reverse complement strand
AATTACGGTAACAAGGATAAACTTCCAAAGCGTTTTTGCAGTCATATGTATTCCTCCAAAGTTAAAACTTATACAATCTTTAAAGTGTGCTGTGATGTTAGGAACGATGGGCTATGGGATTTTCTGAGCGTATCACCTCCTTGAATCAATAAGGGCTGGTTGTGAATGTACGTCCAGCATGGTCTTCGATAATTTTTATTTCATCACGGTAGTAAGCGATTGCGGACTGATCGTTTATTTTTTCTACTAGTTTTATGGCTTGTTGTATGTCTTGAAAGGCGAGGTCGTATTGTTTTGAACGACGATAGGCGCGGCTGCGTTGGTGGTAGAGTTGTGCCAATTGCTGCGGGGGTTGATCGACTTTGGCTGATATGGCTTGAGTGTAGTGGGTAACGGCCGTTCTCGCATCATTATGTTCTAAATGGTAACGACCTAGCAGTTGATGCGCAAAAATCAGGCTCATTGGGTCAGACAACCCTAATTGCAGTGCTTTTTTGGCATCATCGGCCGCGTTGCGTGAAACGTTGCGACCACTGCTGAGGGCGGCACGTTGCAAATAGGCTCTTGGCGAATTGGGTTCTTGTTTGAGATATTGGTTGAGCAGGTGTTTGGCTTTGTTGATGGCTCCGCCGCGGCGCAAGATGTCGATGGTTTGCAGTTGTGCCTGGGCGTCTTGCGGGTTGAGGGTGATGTGTTGTTGCAGTGTTGCGAGTTGTGTTTGTGTTTGTGTTGTTTCGAAGGCGGGGCGTTCAAACCAGCCGGTGCGGTCGGCTTGCCAGAAGAGGATGAGGGAGATGGCGTGGAAAACGGCCGTTACCCCACTGGCAATCGGCGTTGCTCCAAAATCATAAATCGTCGTCCAATCTCCAACTGGCAAGAACAGCGTGAAGATGGGATAGTAAATTAAGGCAAAGTGGAGTTGAAAGCGAAAGGCACGTAAAGCAAAATAGCGGTAGCTGCTGGAAATATGGTTTCGTAACAAGAACCACAGCACTAGGCCAAACATTAAATTGCCCAACGTACCCGCTAAACTAATGAACCAATCTTGACTGGCCGTAAATACACCTTGTGGCAGCACGTACCCCCAAAAAACGCGGTATCCAAATTCAATAACTTGACCGCCAAACAGCCAGACAGCAAGAGCATGACCGCCTTCATGTAAAAATACACCAATTGGGACGGCAACAAAAAAGGAAGCCTGATCGCCAAGATGTTTTTTGTGAGAAGTAAGCGGCTCGACCTTTAGCGAGGCCCATTCACGGCGCAATTGGTTTAATAATTGCAGGCCTCGAAAGAGGTAAATAAAAGAAAAGATGTTGAATAGGCTGAAAATGCCATTCATACGTAATTTACCATTTTGGGTAATGAACTGCCTGGAGCGATGCGCTCCTCTTCCAGAAAGTGCCTCAATTGTGAGGTTGTCACTTGCACAAACTCTTGCTGATGGGGCGTATTATAATGCAATGTACCTTTCACAACACGTGCAGAATGCCATGATTCGTCATCAATTCGGGATGATGATTGTCAGTGATTTTCTGATCACCCCCCTAATTGAAAAATATTGTGGATAAGATCATCGTCAAGCGAAAACCGAATTATGCCGATAATACATCACTGTATGGGGGGTGACAAACGGTAAAAAAAGTTCGCTTCACAGAGATGGCAACTTTATGTTAAAATCGACAGCAGTTGAGTTGTTCCTCAATAATACCTAATGTTAAATTTGGCGAAGATACAACTGACTCATAATTGGAGTATCTGCTGTGATCGAAGAAGCACTTTCGTTTCAAGAAAAGATAAATTTTCTAGCTAATCTGGAAATTTTCGAAGAGCTGAGTGATAGTGAGTTGGCCGCTTTGGCACGCATCAGCGAGCAATATACGTTTGGTGACAGGGCTGTTGTTGTGCATCAAGGAGATGTGGCGAACCGGCTGTTTATTGTGGAAAGCGGCCGTTTAGAAGCCGTCTCGATCAATGAGGAAGGGGTATCGCGGCGCTTAACCCAATACTTACCAGGTAAATGGTTTGATGATGTTTGGTTGTTTAACCCTGGTACTCACCCTTGCAGCATTCGGGCGAAGCGAACCGGCCGTTTAATTCTCATCAAAAGCGACGCCTTCATTAAATTTTTAGCAACACACCCAGCAGTGTTTAATAAGTTGTATCTTTCTGATGCAGCCGAGGAAGAGCTGGTTAAAAGTCCGATGGCCAAAGTTGACCGTCGTTACCGAAGCATCAAGCTGGTACCTGGTGAACTCGTTGAATTAGAAACACCGCGCAGCCGTTGGGTCTTGTTTGTCAAAATATTCTTACCGCTGCTTGGCTTATTGGCCGTGCCTGCTCTCATTTATTGGACGATGCGTGCCACATTTGAAAATTTGGGGATCAATTGGGTGCTGTTTTTGTCGGGGTTGTTTGCGTTTGTCTTTCTATTGATCGTCTTGTTTCAATGGTTAGATTGGGCCAACGATTATCTGGTAATTACCAATAAACGGCTCGTGCATATCGAGTTTAATTTAAGCTCACTCAGCGCTAAAGGTAAGGATACGCTCCTCGATCAAGTACAAAGTGTAGAAACTGTGATCCCAAATTTGTTTAGCAGTATTCTCAATTTAGGAACTGCGCGGGTGACGACATCAGCACAAACGGTTTTATATTTTGATTACCTCAACGATCCGGACCGTGTCAAAGAAACCATCAACACAATTCGTGGACGCAAACGGTCTATGAGTGATGGCGAATTTAAAGCAACGATGCGTAAATCGGTAGAAAACTATTTTCAGATTCCTGAGGCACTTGTTAAATTAAAAGAAGACAATCCAAAACCTGTGGCCCGGGCAACGCAGGTTGGCAATGTGATGAAAAGGATTCGCAAATTCCGCTTATATCGGTATCGTATTGAAGAGGGGAGTACGATTACTTACCGTAAACATGTGTTTGCCTTGTTTGTGGAGCTGCTATGGCCGATGGGGATTGCGCTGGTGCTTGCTGTTTCTGTGATTTTGCTGAACTTCCTTGAACTTGACCAATACGTAAGCATTGTGATTGTAGCTGGATTGATTGATTTGATTTGGTTTATTTGGCGGACGGAAGATTGGCGGAATGATACGTTCCAGGTGACTGAACAGTATGTGATTGATATCGATAGACGGCCGTTTGGCTTTGGCGAAAGTCGAAAACAGGCACAATTAGACAATATTCAGGAAGTTGAAGCAGATCGCCCCAATTTTCTGGCAACGATTTTTAATTTTGGTAATGTAGAGGTAGAAACAGCAGGGGCTGACTCAAATATTGTTTTTGAAAGCGTATCGAATCCGACTGGCGTTAAAAATGATATTTTCAAGAAGCGGTCCAAATATCAAGATCGGAAACGAAAAAATGATGCGGAACGGCAGCGGCGTGAATATGCAGTTTTGTTAGATGTGTTTATGCAAGAGCGTGAACTAGAGCGCGTCCACCGGCGCACACCTGATTTTGATAATGCGCTAGATGCCCTGGCACAAACGACGACGCAAGAGAATGACGAATAGGCATGTGTATGCCAACGTCGAGAGTAATTAATAAAGGAAGAATAATGAATAGTAAATGCTGCCATGGCAGCATTTACTATTCATTATTAATTATTTAAACGTATGATATTGGATATTGTAACCTTACCAAACCAGGTGCTGCGACATAAAACGCTCCCGGTGACTAAATTTGACGACGATTTACAACAATTGATTGATGACATGATCGAGTCGATGCGCGAAGCGAATGGTGTTGGCCTTGCCGCGCCTCAGGTGGATTATTCCTATCGTTTTGCGATTATTGAAACATTGCCAGAAGTAGATGAAGATGGCAATGAAGTTGAAGGCTCTCGCGAGC
>QQUD01000577.1 GCA_008501785.1 Chloroflexota bacterium | reverse complement strand
TCCCCTACCTGGAATGGTTCAACGGCAACTCCAAAGTAGGTAACGAAGTCTATGTCGCCGGGTTCCCGCTTGGCGACCCAGAATATACGCTCACTCGCGGCATTGTTTCTAAAGAAAACGCAGATGGTGAATCGAATTGGGCATCTGTTGACCATGTCATTGAATATGATGCACAAGCCGCAGGTGGCAACTCGGGTGGTCCTGTGATCAATGCCAACGCCCAGGTCGTGGCGGTTCATTACGCCAGCAGCCAACAAACAGACGATCAGGCATTTGGCATCAGCAGCGATATTGCCCAAGGCATCGTTGACCAACTTATGCAAGGAAATGATGTGTATGCAATTGGCATAAACGGCCGTGCCATCATCAACGACGATGGCTCCATCTTTGGCATCTGGGTCTCTTCCGTTAAATCCGGCTCACCAGCAGACAACGCAGGCATCCGCCCCGGCGACTTGCTGCGACAGCTTGAAGGGTTGGTACTGGCAACCGATGGCACATTAGCAGATTATTGCGACATTCTGCGCGGTCGCAGCGCAGAAGATACAATGAGTTTTTCGCTCTGGCGTTTGGATACGGGTGAAGTTTTGGAAGGGCAGTTAAACGGGCGTGAAGCCGAAGTCGTTGGTACGCTGGGCGACAATACAGCAGCCGACAGCGGCAACACCGGCGCATCTGGCTCTGGCAGCTTCATGACCGTCAACGACGACAGCGGACAGCTTGCCGTCAACATCCCAGTCGAATGGGCGCAGGTCGATGGTGGGGCGTGGGTCAATGATGCTGGCGACAATATGGGGGTGCGCGTTGTCGCGTCACCCAATATTGACGGATTTATCAATTCCTGGAGTATGCCAGGGGTCTCTTTCCGCGCATCAGACAGCTTGGGGCTCGACGACAAACAGTTAATCGACCAGCTTGACTTCTCCAACGATTGTCAATACGGTGGCCGCGAAGCTGACGCCGACCAGCTTTATTCAGGACAATATGACATATGGTCAAATTGTGGGGAAACTGGCTCGACTTATGTGGTGTTAACGGCCGTTCCCGACGACGCTGCCTTCGTTATCCACATCGAAGCACAACTAGTGAGCGATGCTGACTCAGCCGCCTTCGATGAAATCTTGAACAGTTTTATTGTGCAATAAAATCAACACCTGACCGGTTTTTGCAATCAAAGGTTGCTTGAAACCGGTCAGGTTTTTTTGGAGGTTAATCTCATGCAATTCACGCAATGATGTGCTAGATGGGGGAGATTGCTACTTTCAGACGGTTTATGGTGTAAACGGCCGTTCCTTCCTATGGCTATCCGTCAATGGCGAATCATGACGCAAATCATCTTCAAACCAAGCTTACAACAGATTCAATCCTAACTTTCTTCTCTTCCCTCCCTTGCAACTTTTCCCCTTTACGCTAAATTCCAGGATATAATCCACCCTATGTCAATTGAGATCAAGGCAATTTCACAAGACGATCATGTCTGGGTAATGCACTTTCTAGAGGAGGTCGCACACTCTCTGCGAGTTGTATCGCGGGGTGTGTTGCACGAGCCGGGAAAGCTGCCCGGTTTTATCGGCTGGCATGAGGGCAAACGTGCATCGCTGTTGACGTATCATATTGCCAATGGTGAGCTTGAGGTGGTGACGCTGCATTCGGATGTGGAAGGGCAAGGATTAGGCAGTGGTTTGCTACAAGCCACACAAGATATAGCCATTGATCACAAATGCCATCGCCTCTGGCTCATCACAACAAATGACAACACCAACGCGATTCGATTTTATCAAAAACAGGGCATGTTGATTAAAGCTATTCACATCAACGCCCTCGCCCATTCTCGCACTCTCAAACCCGAAATACCATTCATCGGTAACGACGGCATTCCCATTCGAGATGAAATTGAATTTGAAGCCAGCTTTTCGAATTGTTAATGGTTAATTGTTGATTATTAATTGTTAACGGTGTTGAGGCGTAATAATTTTCATTAATAATTAACAATTTACAATCAATCATTAATAATTTTGGGAACATTATGGAATCAAATTTAACAGCATTCATTTTTGGTCTTGCATCTGCATTTACCTGGGGTGCTGGAGATTTTAGCGGGGGGTATGCCAGCAAAAAAAGCAGCACTTACACCGTTGTGCTTGTTTCTCAAATTGTGGGCGGGGCACTGCTGTTTGGACTGGCACTGCTGTTTCGTGAGCCAATGACCACGTGGACCAACATGCTTATCGGTGGTGTGGCTGGTGTGGCGGGCATGATTGGTATTTTGGCTTTGTATGCTGGGCTGGCGCAAGGTCGGATGGGGGTTGTGGCTCCGTTAACGGCCGTTATTTCCGCCGCCCTTCCTATCATCATCAGCGCCTTCACCGAAGGACTGCCATCTTTGACCACCCTCACCGGATTTGGCATGGCGCTCGTTGCTGTCTGGTTTTTATCGGCTGGGGGCAACCAGGGAAAAATAACGCGGCAAGAACTGATTCTTGCGGTGATTGCTGGCGTTGGGTTCAGCTTGTTTTTCATTTTGATTGATCGGGTGAGTGACAATGCCGTGTTTTGGCCGCTGGTGGGGGCGCGAGTAGCGTCGGTGAGTGTGATATTTTTGTATGTGGTGATTCGGGGGGTGGGGAAACGGCCGTCTTCATCTCAACTACCCATCATCGCCCTGGCAGGCATTCTCGATGCAGGTGGTAACGCCTTTTTTGCACTAGCAGCACAAGCAGGTCGGCTGGACGTGGCGGCGGTGTTGGCATCGCTGTACCCGGCTTCAACAGTCATGCTGGCCTGGTTTATTCTCAAGGAACGGTTGGAACGTTTTCAATGGGTGGGCGTGGTTGCGGCGCTGGTTGCCCTCATTTTGATTTCGCTGTAGAAGAAGAGAGTTGGACGCAGATACTTCGGCAAGGCTCAATACAAGTTTTCATGATGAACGCAGATTTTTTCAAGCTGTTGCAAAAAGTTTTCCGCGTCCAATTAACGTCTTTAAGCAATTTGAGTTAACTGCTATTTTCAAAGATAACCGTACACATCACAACAACCTCCTTAAAAGAAAAAAACTGAGAAGGATGCTATTAATCCCCCTCAGTTCTCTTATTTGCCTCACCCAAAACCTAACAAAGCCCGTTTACCCCCGGGACCGCTCTAACAAAACCATCATCAAAATACCGAGCACCGTATTCAACTGCTCGGCTTCACTTATTTCAGCAACTTTGTCAATCACAAAACTGCTTTCCAAAAATGCAGGTTCTTTTTTCACTCGCAGCATTAGCGAATCATCAGGCCGCTCAATTAAAAACACAGGATTGAACACATAACCCGAAAGTATGCCTAAAAGCGGGATTTCACCAAAAACGGCATCCATCACCTTCACCCACGCATTTTCTTCCTGAATTTGCATGACCATTTGCTCATTTGAATCAAAAATACTGTAACGCGCCTTCCAGATTGAACGTGCCCCATCTCGTTTGATTGAGCCAATTTCAATGCCATTTTGGTCTTTGAAGTGGTAGCGTGCTGAAAAATCAATAATCCGATCTGCGCTAATCGTGTACAGCGCCTGTGACTGAGACTGATCTGAAAACACAGTAATTGCCTCTTTTAATTTGAACATTTTTTGCTTAACATAAAAAAGAAGCGTGCCATTAGCGTCATGTACCGAAATTTGTGGAGCCAGGGCCATGATTTTAAAGGTCAACTTTAAGGGAAATTGCATACAATCCTCCGTTTATTAGGTATACGATTTCTTCAAGGTATTGCACATCAGAAATCACATATCCGCGCCAAAGATAATAGACATGATAACGGTTCTTCGATCCAAAAGCGATCAGAAATAAGTACTTTTGTACCTTTTTGCCATTCTTATACAATTCT
>QQUD01001094.1 GCA_008501785.1 Chloroflexota bacterium | reverse complement strand
CACTGACCGATGGGCTGTTTCGGGACAGCGTGCGGAAGATGGTGGAGGATTTCACGCAAAGTCGCAAAGACGCAAAGGAAGAAAAGAAAAGAGAGATAGAAGTTGATGAGTTGTTGGTGGATGTGGCCGCGTTGAAGATGGTAAGTGAGCCAGAGCGGTTTGATGTGTTGGTGACGACGAATTTGTTTGGCGATATTTTGTCTGATGCGGCGTCTCATTGGGGAGGTGGTTTGGGGATGGCTCCGTCTCTCAATCTAGGGGATGGTGTTGCCGTAGCGGAGCCGGTGCATGGGTCGGCTCCAGACATTGCCGGAAAAGGGTTAGCGAACCCAATTGCGACGATTTTAAGTGGGGCGCTGCTGGTGCGGTATGTGTGGCAGTTGGAAGATGTGGCGCAGAGGGTGGAAACGGCCGTTTACCGTACCCTCGCATCTGGCATCAACCTCACTACGGGGCAAGTGACCAGGCACCTAACCAAAGCTATCTTGAAAAATTTACCCAATTCGTCGTGAAAATGTGGGGATTCTCTTATCCATTGTTGACTAAAATTATTGGCTTCCACCAACAATTTTCGCTTATAATGAAACTATTACCCTGTTAAATAGCTCATGGTTTGGGAATATGCTTGACCCGATTGGACCTCCACCAATATTGCAAGAGCGCTATCGGCTGGTAAAACAGCTTGGTCGCGGCGGGATGGGGCTGGTTTTTCGTGCCTGGGATGAGCTGTTAGACCGTGATGTTGCCATCAAGTTTTTAGCCCCGCACCGCATAAACGATGCACATGCAAACTTGCGATTTACGCGAGAAGCTAAATCGTTGGCCCGGTTGTCGCATCCAAATATCATGGCGATTTTTGATGCTGGTCGTGAAAGCAATTGGCATTATTTGATTTTGGAATATCTTACCGGCCAGAATTTGCATGAATTGAGAGAGGATAAAAACGGCCGTCTTGCCATCCCCCACGCCATCGACATCACCCGTCAACTCTTGGAAGCGCTGAATTTTGCCCACGAGCAAGGACTCATTCACCGCGACATTAAGCCAGCGAATGTGATGGTCGATGCCAATGGGCAAGTAAAACTAGCCGATTTTGGGTTGGCACGCCTGCAAGATCAGGCTCGTATCACGCAAGATCAGGTGATGATAGGTACAATTCTTTATCTGGCACCTGAATGCATTAAAAACCAAGTAGCCGATCACCGGTCCGATTTATATGGATTGGGTGGCGTTCTTTATGAAATGCTTACCGGTCGCCCTCCCTTCACAGGTGATGGCCCTGCAGAACTACTAGCAGATATTTTGAACCAGCCATTAATTTCTCCTGTACATTTCAATGACCAGATTCCACAAGAACTAGAACAGATAATCCTCACATTATTGGCAAAAGAACCCTCAAAGCGATTCCAGTCAGCAAGCGACGTACTGGCAGCATTGCCACATCAAACAGCCACACCTGATCATCCTGATAAATCTATATCGACAACTGGACTGGATGAATCTTTAGTTGAGCAGTTGATGCGATTATCATCGAGCATTGAAGCGGTGCAGCAGCCGGAACTTGTACCAGATTTGCTGGTTTTTGCGGCGACTGAAGATACGGCCGTTGCCATCGAAAACGAACGTCGCCATCTGGCTCACATGCTGCAAGAGCAAATAAGCGATTCTCTCGCTTTACTCCTATCCCAAACACAGCTATACGAAATTTCAGCCACCACGGATCCAGCAGCCCGCATGGCATTCTCTGTACTGAGCACACTTGTGCGACAAGTTGTGCAGCAAGTCAACGACCTCGAAGCAGATTTATATCCAGAATTGTTGCACAACCTTGGTTTAGAACCGGCTTTAGAAGCATTGGTCAACCGGGAAATACGTACCTATGGCATTACCATTCGCCTGCAATCGATGCGTTTACCCCGGCGTTTACCTGCTCCCATCGAAACAGTGCTTTACCGGCTGACACAGGACACGCTACGCCACGCAACCACAAAACGGAAAGCCACAAATATCACGATACAGCTTCGCATTGATAACGATCAAGCATTGTATCAGTTTGAAGACAATGGGCTGATTCAGCTGCAATTAAGCCAGATTGGGTCAACGCCACAGCGTATCAAACAACTTGGAGGTAGCTTGTCAATCGTTTCATCGCAGTCAGGAGCCTTAGCAATGGAAGTGCAATTTGCGCCTCAAAAACAGATTCAACTAACAGACCGTGAACAAGATGTGCTCAAGCAAATTGTGGCGGGGCTGACGAACAAAGAAATCGCACAGCAGTTAAACATTAGTCCACGCACGGTTAATTTTCATTTAGACAATATTTATTCAAAATTGGATGTTAACACGCGCACGGAAGCGGCCGTTTTCGCCCTGCGGCAAGGCTTGATTAGCAAGGACCTGTTTAAATGACCAGGATGCAAACTCGTCATTTACTCGTTACTGAATTTGGTCAGAATTGTTACCTTAAATGCAGAAATGAATTCAGTAACAAGTCGAACATAAAACTCGACCAGTAGTAAGGAGAGAACGTAATGACTGAAAAACAGATTCAATCAGAATTGGCTAAACGACTACTTAACAAAGTTCTGGCAAAACTCTATTTAGAACTAATTCCTCCCGATCATCCAAAACGCACAGAGAAGATGCTCAAGTTTGATGAGTTCAGGAGTGTGGAACGGCCGTCTGCCGCCGAAATGCGCCACCTTATTCAAGAACAGGACGAGGCAAATGCCGATTTTGACAGCAAGCTACAATCTCTGATCACGGGGGAATTGGCAGTGTTAGTTGATGATTTTAGTCAGGCCCAAATTGAAGAACGGCTTGATACAGTTTTGAAGGCCGAAAATATTGTCCTCACGCCCGAAGAAAGGCAGCACCAGCTTGAATTTCTCATCCACGAAATCTGGGGATTTGGTCCTTTAGAGCCTCTTATCCATGAGGATGCCATCTCCGAAATATTGATTGATCGGTACGACCGAATTTACGTTGAGCGGCATGGCAAATTTGAAGACATTCCCCATCATTTTCGTGATGAGGAACATCTGCAAGAAATCATCCGAAGAATCACGGCCCCTCTCGGGAAAAAGTTTGATCGGGAGAACCCCATTGTAGATGCGCGTCTGCCTGACGGCTCCCGCATGAATGCTGTTTTGTCTCCTGTCGCCATTTTAGGGTCATCCTTGGTTATTCGCTTATTCTCAGCAAAGCCGCCGTTAACTCCAGCCGATTTAATTCGATTTGGCTCCATCAACGAACCAATTTTTGAGTTTCTAAAGGCTTGTGTTCAAGGTCGCCGCAATATCGTTGTGGCTGGCAGCACCAACTCTGGAAAAACGTCTGTATTGAACATTTTAATGGGCTTAATTGCGGCCGATGAACGCATTATCACGATTGAAAATGCCTCCGAGTTACGCCCACCGGAAACCCATACAAGAATAGTGCGACTGGAAAGCCAATCAGGTGATCCTGATGGAAGTGGGCAAATTTCTGTGTGCGATCTGGTTATTAACGCGATGCGAATGCGACCTGATCGACTGGTTGTAGGTGAAGTTCGCTCCAGTGAGGTGTTGGATGTGTTTCAAGCAATGAACACAGGTCACGATGGCACAATGATGACAATTCATGCCAACAGCCCACGAGACGCATTATCCCGTCTTGAAGCAATGGCAACAATGTCCACTATTGCTGTCCCATTGCTCACAATACGTCAGAATATCAGTTCAGCGCTGGGCATCATCACCCACCAGGAGCGCCTGCCAGATGGATCTCGCAAACTCATGAAGGTTTCGGAAGTTGTGGGTATGCGGGGTGACAGCATTGAAGTGCAGGATATATTTGAATTTCGGCGGACAGGGGTGGAAAACGGCC
>QQUD01000810.1 GCA_008501785.1 Chloroflexota bacterium | reverse complement strand
GTGTGGAAAATCGGCGTAAAAAGAAGAACCAAGTTGTTTATGATGAGAGGAAAGCGATTCGTACACATCACGTAGGCCTCAAAGCAGCCACGATTACACCAGAAACGAAAGGAGATGTAGGTAGCCCAAATCGCATTTTGCGCGAAGAGATTGACGCAGAGGTGATTTTGCGAACAGGTCGTCGCATTCCTGGGGTGCGTCCCATTGCTGGTGTGTATGCACCCATTAGCGTTGTACGCATGGCACGCGATGATGCCTATGGCGCAAAAGAGTGGCGCGAAGGTGAAGATGGATCCATGAATGAGTTGGCTTTCCGTACAGAGCGTATTTCGCGACGCGTTTGTCGTGCCGTTGCTACATACGCATTCCAACATGCACGCAATACCAATGCCAAAGTATTTGGTGGTCCTAAATACACAGTCAGCCCTATTTACGAAGGGCTTTTTAAAGAAGAGTTGGATACGGCCGCTGCAAATTACCCAGATGTACGATATGAACCACAATTAATTGATGCGACATTTGCGCTGTTGTTGGCAACTACCGGGGACGCAATGGTCATTCCTAGCTTAAATCGGGATGGAGATTTGCTTTCAGATATGGTTTTGCAAATGTTTGGCTCCATTGCTGGCTCCGAATCGATGGTCATTTCCATTGGTGATGATAGCGAGGTTGATTGCTTGATGGCGGAAGCGCCACATGGCACCGCGCCCGCACTCGAAGGACGTAATGTTGCCAATCCAATGGCTATGATTCTGGCTGCTGCTGGTTTGCTGGGACATCTCAAGGAGAAGGAAGCGAAACAGGTGAGTCGTGCGATTTACGAATCGACTTTGGAAGCTGTTTATGATGGCATTCGCACGTCAGATTTAGGTGGCTCTGCACACACGGATGAGTTTACCAATGAAGTCATCCGTCGCGTTCGCTCGAAATTAGCAGTTTGGGCTACGCTTCAGTAAAAATGTCAGTATTTGTGATTGTCATCAACAGATTACGCAGATTTCGCCGATTAAATCTAAAATTGACGTAATCGGTATAATCTGTTGTTGGATAGCTTCAGCGGGTGGTCAGTGACTATACTGCTAAAGGAGTTTGAGCCGAATGGTCAGACGAATTCCAATTCTCAAAACTGCTAGACTAATCATACGTGAATTGACCATGCATGACCTCGAAGTCTTTAACAATGTTGTTAATCAATCCCATGGGTCAGAAATCTCTTTGGATGCGCATCAACGCTGGTTACAATGGACTGTGCTGGGATATGAGATGTTTGCCATGCTCGAACAGCCGCACTATGGAGAACGCGCTGTTGTCTTAAAAGAAACAGGGGAGATCATTGGTGCGGTTGGTATTGTGCCTTACTTGGATACGTTTAATAGAGTAGCAGCATTCAATCGTCCCTCCAACACCCTCGCTACAGCGGAGGTGGGTTTGTACTGGTTGATCGCCCCAGCTCATCAACGCAAAGGATTTGCCTCGGAAGCTGCTCATGCCCTAATGGAATATTTATTCACTCGAGAAAAGCTCGGACGCATTATCGCCACTACAGGTTATAAGAACCTTCCATCACAAAAGGTGATGCAAAAGTTAGGTATGACAATTCAACATCTCGAAGAACCTCAGCCACCCGATCAGTTCGTAGTCGGTGTTCGAGAGAACAACACACGATAGAAGGGCTAAATCATCCACAGGCACCCAACATGGCTTGCAGCCGATGTGCGGCGCGGCTGAATCAAGCGATAAACCTCTTGTTGTAATAAAAAAGCCCTCCAGTATTTGAAGGGCTTTTGCTTTACAATTCGTGAGCTTGCTGATTTAGGAGTTGCGCAATGTGGTTACGGTTGGTAGTGCGTTTAGCATGACAATGCCAAGTGGAAGTCCAATGATGGTGGCGCATAAAATCCAGGCGATTGTGGCCCACAACAGGCTAAACCACCAGCCAATAACAAAGAAGTAAAAGACGCGTGCCAGGAAGAATGGTTGTCTGGCGGGAATGAAGCTAGAACGGCCGTCTTCCAAATCCGTCAAATAGCTGCCAGGTCGTGCCTTCAATGTCAATATTTGCGGCACCCGGTCAATCATCCACAATCCGAGTGGCAGCCCAATAATCGACGCATTCAGTGCCCATGCTACCAAAATCCAAATACCAGTTAATTCCCAACCCAATACAAAGAACCAAATTGCTCGCACAATAAATGGCATTTCATTTACAGGTTCTTTTACTTTTGTCACACCATGTTCAGTCGTCATCATTCAGTTTCCTTACATATCCATATCAGGCGAATGCCTGCAAAAATTTTCAAATAAGCTATACAATTATACGAGCCAATTTATATGAAGTTGCATAAAAACAAAAACGCAGAATTTGGAGGAGTGCTCCAAATTTTGCGTTCATCAGGAAATTTGTTTTTCTAAAATTTATACCGATTTCTCTTCAACCGCTCCACCGGGCATCATAATCACAAGCGTCATTTCTGGTGGTGACATAAACCTCACACGGGGCGCACTCATGCCTTCTAAACCAATGCCGCGACTGACATATAAATGGGTTCGCCCTAGCCGATAATGTCCCATGACAAATCGCCGGCCAAGCTGCGAACTGGTCAACAATGGTCCAATGATTGGTAATCTTACTTGACCGCCGTGCGTGTGTCCGCACAAATACAAGTCAATTCCCTGCGCAGCAGCTTGCGGCATCAATTCTGGGGAATGGTAAACAAATAGTTGGGGCAAATGATTGGGTGACTGGCTCATGAGATGTGCTAATCGCGCTTCATCGGTGGGGATATGATGTGTGCAGTCCATTCCTAGTAAAACGAGTTGACGGCCGTCACCAAAATCAACAACTTCCCATCCATTACGCATCAGTTTAATGTCCAGTTCTTCAAAAACAGGTAAGATGTTTTCGCGCAAATCAACTGGAGGACTGCCTAAAGTGGCATAAACGCCAAATGGTGCAGAAAGTTGGTTCAATAATTGATGAACCAGGCGCTGTGTTTCTGGGTCTTTATTGTAAGACAAATTAACATAATCTCCAGAAATAACGATCATATCTGGCTTTGTTTCATTTACAATGCGCAGCACATCATCTTCACGTCGTGTCCAACGCTCTATATGCAAATCGGTAATGTGCAAAATACGCATGGCAGGTAAGCCAACTGGTAGCCGGTCGGTGAACATTAAAAGTTCGGTTAGGTCCAGTTGAAATGGCTCAACATAGGCACCGTAGTAGAAAGCGGCTGTTCCTATCAACTGTACAGCAATTAATAATATCAAACCGATTCGAGAGGTAACGGCCATCATAATCAGTGCCAAAATTGCTGAAACAAGCACTCGAGGCACTGTTAACGCTGCAAGCTGTGACTGCCAAGGGCCAAATGACAGCTGCTTTTTTGGCAAGTTTTTTAACATGATTGAATCTAACAGAAAAAACAGGAGATGGACGCTAAATGCACCAACTACCAGTGCTGGTGTAGATTTACGATACCAGGCTAAACTTACCAAACCCGAAATAAGTAGACCAATAAATGCTACCTGAAAGTTATTCCAAGTGTGAGGGATATGAAAAAAGACCATCACCTTATGCAATAAACCTTCAGTAAGCACATCATAGTTTGGATCTTGAATATCTGTTGTTTCTTTCATCAAAGTAGATTCTCGCACAAATTGCTCCATTAATAAATAAAGAGTGCATCTTTTGTTGTACTATGTTCAGGGAAGAAAGTTAATGGGCATTTTATTTGCTAACTTTTTAATCAGAATGCATGAAAATCCTTACTGTTAATCTTACCCTCAACGCTTGATGTTCTTCATGACTTAGGCAAAAATCAATTGTACTTGCAAATGACAGTCAAAGATTGGTTTAATCTTTGA
>QQUD01000879.1 GCA_008501785.1 Chloroflexota bacterium | reverse complement strand
TGGACAAATTACCCCCGTCAGATCGAGAAAAATTTAGCGAGCTGATGGGCAAATACATCCAAACATTATTAACAGAATAGGGAGCTTTCGTGCAAAACAATAAACGAAATTTGTGGTTATTATTTTTCATGCTGGTCGTGATCATGATGGGATTTGGCATTGTGATTCCGATCATGCCATTTTACATTGAGCTTTTTGACGCCCAGGGAACCGAATTGGGGCTGCTGATGGCAACTTACGCAGTGATGCAGTTCTTGTTTGCACCAGTCTGGGGAAACTTGTCAGATCGTTACGGCCGTAAACCCATCCTGCTCATCGGCGTGTTTGGCAACGGTGTCGCCATGATCCTGTTTGGCTTATCAACCCAATTGTGGATGCTGTTTGCATCACGAGCGTTAGCCGGTTTCCTCTCTTCTGCCACATTGCCAACAGCAATGGCTTACGTTAGCGACAGCACATCTGAGGAAGATCGCGGCGGCGGCATGGGCATGATTGGCGCAGCGATGGGGCTGGGCATGGTGATTGGCCCAGGTTTGGGCGGCACATTAGCCGAATACAGCCTCTCGGTGCCTTTTTTCCTGGCAGGCGGTTTGTCGTTTATCGCGCTGGCGCTGATTTGGGTGATGATGCCCGAGTCATTACCTGCTGAGAAACGCACGTCAACCAGCGAACGCATACAAGGATTGCAGCTAAAAGAAATGTGGCAAGCATTGTGGGGGCCGATTGGCATTTTATTGCTGCTTGCCTTCCTGGTCAGCTTTGGCTTTACCAAATTTGAAAGCATTTTTGGCCTGTTTGCAGCCAATCGTTACGATTATGGCCCAAGTGAAGTCGGGCTGATTTTGACGGTGATTGGGCTAGTTTCGGCCGTTGTGCAAGGCGGGTTGACGGGGCCGGTGACAAAACGGTGGGGAGAAACGGCCGTTATCAAAACCTCTCTCTTCGGCACCGCCATTGGCTTTTTGCTCATGCTGTTAGCGACCAACTTAACAACAGTGTTAATCACCACCTCGCTGTTTGTGGTGAGCAGCGCTATGCTGCGGCCATCCGTCTCTGCGCTCACCTCGCTGCGAGCCGACAGTGGGCAAGGCATCGCACTGGGTCTGAACAACTCATTTATGAGTTTAGGCCGCATTGCCGGACCCATTTTGGCTGGCTTGTTATTCGACATCAACTTAATTTTTCCGTACATCACTGGTGCCATCGTCATGCTGGTTGGATTTGGTGTTTGCTTGCGCTGGCTGCCAAAAGCCCAGCAGGACAAACCTAAAATTGCTTTGCAAAGTGAAGTTGCATCAAAAGGAGTGTAACCATGTCTGAATCTATACGAATGTGGACAGAAATATCATTTAACATTGTCTATTTGATTGTCGTTTATGCGTTGGTCATTGCCATGATTCGCCACCAACAGAATGTATCACCTGAAAATAAGCCGCTGGCACGGCTCTTTATCGGAGCGTTTGCGCTGTTGGCGCTGGGCGACACGGGGCATGTTGGTTTTCGAGTGTGGGCGTATGCGTTGGGTGATTTGGAAAGCACCGTCAACATTGGCAGTTGGGAATTGGGATTGGTGGGAGCGGGGGCGTTGGCAACGGCCGTTACCGTCACCTTCTTCTACATGATTGTGCTCGTCATCTGGCAAAAACGCTTTGAAAAACCATATGGCTGGTTTGGCTGGCTGCTATTTGCAGCGGCCATTGTGCGATTGATCATCATGACATTCCCAGCGAACGAATGGAACAGCACCGTGCCACCGCAGCCTTGGGGCATCGTTCGCAATGCGCCGCTGATTTTGCAAGGATTGGGCGCTGCTTATCTGATTTTGCGAGATTCCTTTGCCGCCAAAGATCGCACATTTATTTGGGTAGGCATCATGATCATCGTTTCCTACACCTTCTACATGCCGGTCATTCTGTTTGTGCAGCAAGTGCCGATGTTGGGCATGTTGATGATTCCTAAAACATTGGCTTATGTGGCCATTGCCACCATTGCTTATCGTCAACTGTTTTTAGGGGCATCATTCACACAAAGCGACGCGTCAATCCAAACTGTGTAATATTTGGTCTCGTTACAAATTGAAGTATTAGAACAGGTGTTGGCGTAGGGGCGTACCCTTGTGGTCAGCCAGACTATAAAGTCTGGGTTGGTGCGTTCAAAAAACCAGGGAAACAAGGACAATGATTGATACAAAATCTGTGTTGGCGTATGGGCTGGAAGAAACGGCCGTTATTCTCAATCGTGGGTTTAGCGATTATTTCGTTCCGATCAACTTCACGCTAAACAGCTTGCTAAACATGGTGGCACATGATGGGCTAGATTTATCAAGCAGCCGCATCGCTTTCAAAAATGGTGAGCCAGTTGGCGCGGGATTAATTGCTCGACGTGGATGGAGCAGCCGGTTGGCAGGCATGGCCATCGTGCCCGAAGCACAGAACCAGGGCATCGGCAAGCAGTTCATGAAGGTACTTGTCACCGATGCAAAAGAGCGCGGCGACCATCGTATGGAGCTTGAAGTGATTGCCGCCAACACCCCAGGCATAAAACTTTACGAGAGTGCTGGTTTTCGAACCATGCGCCAGTTGTTCAGCTACAAACTCGAATCACCGCCACTTTTTCAAACATCAAACACAGCCATTGAAATTGACATTCGTGAAGTTGCCAGACAAGTTACGCTGAACGGCTATTCTGACTTGCCCTGGCAACTATCCGGCGAAACAATTGCAGGATTTACACCACCCTACCAGGCGTATCGTTTAGACAAGGCGTTTGTCGTCCTCACCAATCCTGAAAATGAAACAATCCATATTCGTTCATTAATTGTCAATCAATCTGCCCGAAACCAGGGTCAAGCCACTCAGCTGTTACACTCCCTTTTTACCCGCTTCCCAGGCAAAACCTGGAACGTGCCTGCCATCTTTCCTGAAGAGTTAGGACCCCTTTTTGAAACGTTAGGGTTTAAACGCGGTGAGCTGTCGCAGTGGCAAATGGCGCTAGACATTCGTGAGTAAATCCATCATAAATCTGAAAAGAATTAGCATAAAAGAAGAAAACCCTTTATACTGACTGATTGTGTCTGCAAACAGAAGGTTTGCAGATTGATTACAATTTTTTCTTTAGGGCTAAGACCCCATTCGCAAACAGACTATGGAATCGGTGAATGGGCACTAAGTAGCTGTTTAGTTTTGTCACCACTGTGTTCATTCTAAACGGCAACGAAGAGTATGACTTGGCTCAATGAAGGCAAGGAGTACTTTTAGTGAATTTTGAACAATTTTCTCTTGATGCGCGTTTGAACAAAAGCATCAAGGGCATGGGCTTTGTAACGCCCACCCCCATTCAACAACAAGCCATTCCATTTGGTTTAGAAGGTCGTGACGTGCTCGGTCTGGCGCAAACCGGTACTGGCAAAACGGCCGCTTTTCTACTACCCATTTTGGAACGACTCACACAAGGTCCATTGCGCAAAGTGCGCGCGCTGATTGTGGCCCCTACTCGCGAATTGGCGGAACAGATACATGAAACGGCCGTTTCTCTCGCCAAACACACCAAAATCCGCAGCCTGTCTATTTATGGCGGCGTGGGCAAACACCGGCAGCTCGAAGGGCTGAAGCGTGGCGCTGAAATTGTGGTTGCTTGCCCTGGTCGTTTACTTGATCTAGCCGGGGAGCGGCAGATTGATTTGTCACAGGTTGAGGTGTTGGTGCTAGACGAAGCAGACCGCATGTTTGACATGGGGTTTTTGCCCGATATTCGCCGCATCTTGAAACTGCTGCCTGCGCAACGACAAAACCTGCTCTTTTCGGCCACCATGCCAAAAGATATTCGCAAACTGGCTGATGAAGTGACCAACAATCCAGCAACCGTACAAATC
>QQUD01000485.1 GCA_008501785.1 Chloroflexota bacterium | reverse complement strand
ACGGAGCCGGGAAGTCAACCACCCAGCGCATGTTAACAACCCTGCTGCAACCAACCGAGGGGCAAATTCTGATCAACGGCCACGATCTGGCCCACGACGCTTATCCCGCCAAACGGCAAATCGGGCTGGTTCCCGAAGAATCCAACATCTACACGGAACTAACTGCCTGGGATAACCTGATGTTCACCGGACGGCTTTATCGCCTGTCCAAAACAGATCGGGAAGCGCGGGCGCAGGAACTGCTGGAAACCTTTGGCCTGTGGGAAAAACGCGACGTGAAGGCCGAAAACTTCTCAAAAGGGATGCGCCGCCGCCTGAGCATTGCGATGGCTGTCATCCACAAACCAGCGCTGCTCTTTTTAGACGAGCCTACCCCTGGATTGGACGCCCAAAGCGCTCGGGCCATCCAGACCCTTATCCGCCAGCTCAACGCCGAGGGGACGACCGTTTTCCTGACCACCCACCAAATTGAAGAAGCCAACCAGCTTTGCGACCGGGTAGCAATTATCAATCACGGCCGTATCGCAGCTATTGACACCCCGGAACGGCTCAAGCAAACCTTTCAGCGGCTGCAATCGGTGGAGGTTGCGCTGAAACCAGCCGACCAGCCGACCACCGGTTTGGCCGACCTGCCGACGGTAAATACGATGGTCAAGGTGGGCGACAAATGGCGTTTGTACACCGACGATCCATCTACCCTGCTGCCGCACATGATGCGCTATGCCGAAGCGCACCGTTTGCGCGTCGTCACTCTGAACACGCTGGCTCCCAGCCTGGAAGATGTCTTTTTGGAGATTACCGGGCAGCAGGTGGGAACAATACAAGCGGCAAAAGAACCACCGCGCAACCAGCACGGCAAGGGAGGCAAACGATGAACACCTGGACAACACGGTTCCGCGATGAATTGGCCCATGCCTGGATAGTGGCCGCCAAAGATGTGAAAGTTTACTATCTGCGACCGGGCATGATTATGTTTGGTTTTTTGATGCCCTTTTTCATGTTTTTTTCGTTTTCGGTGCGCCGGGAAATGGCGGCGGCCGAGGGAATGGCCCGCCTGCTGGCTTTGACGCTTTTCTTCACCGCTGCAGCGGCTGGCCCTTTTATCATCCCGTTGGAGAGACGACTGGGTACGTATGATCGGTTGTTGGCCGCGCCGATGTCGCTGTGGACGCTGTTGTTGGGGAAAACGGCCGTTGGCGCTTTCTTCGCCATTGTTGTGGCCTCACTGTCCGCGCTGGCGGGCGTTCTGTTCTTCAAGACGGGTATCGTTCGCCCCGGCTTGTTGGTCGCCGGTATTCTGCTGGGGGCGTTCTCGTTTTCGACGCTGGGGTTGATTTTTGGCTCCATTCCCACCCGCAATCCCGGAGACGTACAAATGCCCAGCACCTTACTTCGTTGGGGGCTGCTGTTCATCAGCGGCGTCTTTGTCCCCTTAACCGAGATGTCTGCTTTTGCGCGCGGGCTGGCCTATCTCTCGCCCCTTACCTACGCTCAGGATTTGATGAATCACGCCGTATTGGGGCACGGCTTGCTCGATCCGTGGCTGGATTTGGGGGTGTTATTGTTGACGAGCGGCTTGTTCTTGCTGCCGTCATTCAAGCTGCATAAGCGCGGTCTTGAGTTGGGGTATTGAGGCTCACACCGCCATTTTTCGCCACAAATACACCTGCGCTCGCCATCAAAACGTGCGGATTTAAGCGGATGCATTGTTATGCCTTTTTCGTCTTTTTGGAGCCAGAGTCCGGCTTTTCTTCGCGGACAAGCATGTCCATGAATTTTGCAAATCGCCTCTGTCTGGTTTCGGGTTTCTTCGCACTTATCAATCCGTACGCGATGACATAACGACTCGATTTATTGAGCGTTTCAAAAAACTGCTTCGCCTTTGGCTTGCTCTCCAGTGCTGCCAAGAAATCCGCTGGCACTTTCATTTCACTTGCCACATAGGCGTTCTCCCACCGGCCGTCCGCTTTGGCGGCACGAATATGCACGAGCCCTGACTCCGTCATCCGGCCCTCGCTTATCAAACGCTCCGCATGCTCTCTGTTCCTTTTTGACCAGTTGCTTCGCGCCTTTCTTGGAGTGATCCGCTGGAGATAGGCTTGGTCATCGATTGACTTCTTGACGCCGTCGATCCAGCCCCAGCACAGCGCCTCAATCACGACATCGTTCCAAGTCACGCTCGGAATACCACTCTTTTTCTTGAATATCTTCACCCACAGCTCACTTTCGGTGGCGTGATTCACCTTGAGCCACAGGCCGAGATCTTTCGGCGTTGCAAAGGTCATGATTCTCGCTGGATCGGGTTCAGGCATGAAACTAGATTCTCCTCGGCATAACGTTTTTTTATCCACAATAAATCAGAATAATTGTACTGGTCAAAGGTTAGTTGAGCTGTCATTCCCGCCTTCGCAGGAATGACAATCATAGGCAATGTGTTTCGACTAACCTCTGACTACTACAAAAAATCAGAAAAATCATGTGAAAGTCTATATTATTTTTGCAATTGTTGCGACAAGGATTATTGTAGCGAATATCCATTGAAATCAGCAGAATGCTATTGATGCTTAACTAAGCCGGTTTTCATTGTCTCAATATAAATTGTGAAATGAGCAAAAAAAGAAGGAACGGCCGTTCCACCCGATTATAGCCAAAACTGTAAGGGTGGGGCTGCGCGATCATGCGTTTTAGATTTCCCCTTGACAGTCATCACCCCAACAGATATAGTTAGTTTAACTAACTAAATATATGCGAGTTAGCGCTATGATAAATGAGATCGAACAATCAGCCGAAAAACTACTGCATCTGATGGACAGAATGCGCCAGATGGGACCGAGAAACGCCCCACCCAAAGAGGCCAAAATCTCACCCTCCCTGTTGTCGTTGCTCAATTACACCGCGGCCCACCCCGGCTGCGGCATTCAGGCGATGGCCATGGGGTTGAAGCTGGCAACGCCAACCATCAGCGTCAGTGTGCGTCAGCTAGAAAAGGCGGGTTTTCTCACCCGCCAGCCCGACCCTGACGATGGACGTGCTGTTCAGTTGTTCCTGACCCCAACTGGTCAAGAACTCCATCAGCGCACATTAGAATTCCGCTGCCAGAAGTTCGAACGTTTACTCACGCATCTAACTGCCCCAGAAAGAAAAACGCTGCTGGCATTGCTGGAACGCGCCGTCAGCGCTGTCGAACATGAAGAAGAACAAGGAGACTTAATATGACAAAATTTTTCAACAATTGGACCCGTAAATGTCACCGCTGGATAGCGTTACCAACGCTCATCCTCATTCCCCTGGCTGTTATTGCTAAATTTGCCGGCGATAGCGTCTGGCATTTGCCGCCACAAGCAGAGCAATTCCAATCTATTTTGATGCTGCTGCTGGCGATTAGCGGGGCGTATATGTACCTGCTGCCGACTATCTCCAAATGGCAGCGCAACCAGCGCAAAAAAGCAAAAGCGGCAGCGGCAGCAGCGGCTGGCGTGGAGAAGTGAGGCCATGAAACTCGTTGACAAAATTGTGGCAGCGTCGCAAAATCCGACGCCGACGAAAAGCAGGGTAACGGCACGACTCCTGCCCATCTTCGTCTTCTTTTTTCTCTTCCCGACTTTGCTGTTCCTGATACCCAACTTTCTACTGGATGATTGGTTTAACTTACCGACTTTGGGGGATACGGCCGTTAGGCTCATCATTGGCCCAGTTTTAATCCTGTTAGGCATCATATTCCTCTTGTGGACAACCA
This sequence comes from Chloroflexota bacterium, assembly GCA_008501785.1. The sequence continues at coordinate 11,232 of QQUD01000485.1, read as the reverse complement.
AAGCCCAGCGGGAAATCGGTAAAGGAACACCGATGCCGTTGATGGCGACACAAAAACTGATCATCCAAAAACCCTATTCATATTGCCGTAATCCGCTGTTTTTTGGACTGCTCAATTTTTACTTTGGCATCAGCATTGTCATAGGGTCAATCAGCTCTGTCGTAGTTGTCGCCGTTTTTTCGGTCATTGTTCTATCCTATGTCAAATTAATTGAGGAAAAGGAACTTGAAAAGCGATTTGGCGATGATTACACGGCGTATAAACAAACCACGCCATTTCTGTTCCCCAGATTAATATCTCGCTAGAAAAACCAAGTTTCTGAATTTCACTCTCCAAGCTCCTCCTCACAAAACGGCGCACATACTGCGTCGTTTTTGCTGTCGGAACAGCAACTTTCTCATAACTTGCGAAAAGCTAAATACTTACCGAATTGCTTGTGATACATTTCACATAGAGGCATTCCTATCACACCCTCAATTAAATTTGTAGCCCGATTTTGCAAATCGGGTGGCGATTTTGCAAAATCGCCCAACATGCATACAGGAGGAAAAAATGCAGGAAACATCAAGTAAAAATCGCAACTTCATGTCCTTAATTGCCATCGGTGTCGGGTTACTGATGGTGACAGTTATCCCGTTTATGGTGCAAACATCGCTTGAGAGAGTGTTGATCGGGTTGATTGAACACATCGATGCTGGCAACCCTACTTTTTCCAGCGGCATCCCGCTCTTCGATTTCTTCTACCCGGTTTGGCGAGCCTTTATCTTTGTCGCAGGTGCAGCCTTGCTGATCATCTCCCAAGAAATCAAAAAAGGGGAAGAGTGGACCTATCCGGTAGCCATGTCGCTGTTTGCATTGCCCGCCATTGGCGGCATGTTCATGTTTTTACCCTACGTCAGTTGGGTAGAAGGCTTTCCGCTGCCCATGCTCATTTCACTCATTGGTTTAACAGGCTACTGGAGCTTCATTTTCCTGCGTCAAGCGGAGACGATGCAAAAATGGACCCGCTTTGGTGCGTTAACATTCATTGGCATGTTATCTACGCACGCCTTTACCATTGGCATCGGCGCACAGCGCACGATGGCAACCCGCCCCGGATATCCCATGTACAAAGATTTCACATGGTGGCTCTTTAATATGGTTGGTGAAATCAACTGGGTCGCTGTCATCTTGCTCTTCATGTCCATTCCCCTGTTGTCCGTGGGCAAGCGGCGCGGGTGGTGGTTGGCCATCATCGGCACCATTGCCATTTTGATGATCGATGCCCCAACCCAGATTTTCCGCACCAAAACTTTAGATTATCTCTACGGTTCATTGCTGGCCATTGGGGTGCTAATTTTCACCTTGGTTCCCTATTTCAAGCAGCATTTACTAAATGAAGAATCGACTATTTTAAATAAGGGACAGGCAACCCTTGTGTCCACTGACTAAACAAAGACCTCCGAGGTTTGTAGCCAATATTTGAGGGAAACAACTCTCAAAAAACAACGGAGGTCTTTGTTTCTACTGGACTCTGGCGTTTTTGGAGTAGAGGCTTTAGCCGGGTCAAACCACCCTATGTGACCCGGCTAAAGCCTCTACTCCGACCCCCAAATATGGATTTCGCCAGAGTTCAATTTCTACAACTCTTTAAAGGGCATTTTGATGAGAATCAACGAACGCTTTTTTCCCACAATCATTATTGTCACATTCGTTTTGTTCTTGCTCATTGGCATTTTGCTGGGCTTCAAGCCATCGCATGGCAGCCAAGGCAGCGATGGAAAAATGACATCTACCATCACAATTCATTACGCAGATCATTTATGAAGGCTAAAACAAAAATTAAAATCAAGAAAAAACGTTCACTCATGAAGACACGTTACTGGATTCAAGGGTTCGCTGTCTTTGGTACGTTTCTGATTGGGTTGCGGCACATGATGCCGGGGGAAGCGTCTACGGCGGGTGCGTTTGATGCGTTTTGCCCTTTTGGTGCCATTGAATCGCTGTTACCTTACCTCTTCAACGGGCAGACATTGAAGACGACCAATTTGCTCAATTTCTCGATTATGTTGGGCGTACTGGGTGTGTCTTTAGTGGCAGGACGAGCTTTTTGCGGATGGCTGTGTCCGCTGGGGGCGGTGCAAGATTTTTTGGCATGGTTGGCGCGGCGGTTGAGTGGCGAAAAACAGCATGTTCGGGGGAAGAAGAGCAAGGTGCGTTTTCCAATGCAATTGCCAAAAAAGGCAGATGCGTGGGCACGCAATCTCAAGTATGTGGTGTTGGGACTGGTGGTGTGGGTGAGCGTAACGGCCGTTTACCCCCCTCTCCACTTCCTATGCCCAGTCCGCGCCGTTTTCAGCTTCAACCTAAAAACCGGCCTGATGTGGAGCGTCCTGATTACATTCATCGTTACATCCATGTTGATCGAGCGCTTTTGGTGCAAATACCTTTGCCCCATGGGTGCGCTGCTGGCTGTCTTCAACAAAATCATGCCGCTGCACCTCAATGTAAACACACAAAGCTGTGTCGATTGCGGCCGCTGTGACACCGAATGCCCGATGGACATCGAAGATGCCCACGCCAACAGCCGCGACCTCGAATGTATTCAATGTTTAGAATGCCTGGAAACTTGCGCCATCAAGGAGACAATCACGCTGGAACTACTTTAAAGAAACAGAGACAGAGACATAAGAGTTCTTTTCTGTCTCTATCTCACACATCCGGCAACAATTTAGCATACGCAGTTAACTTTTCACGATCCGTAATCATAAATTCCGTGCGGCGTAATTCAACAGCCCCTTCAGCGGCAAAACGGTAGAGTAACCGGCAAATTACCTCGCGTTTTGTGCCAAGATGTGCTGCCATTTCATCGAGTGTCAAATCTCGCGGCACAAATTCATCTTCGGCTGCACCATATTGATTTAAGAGCAGGTTAGCCAATCGTTCGCGCACGGGTTGAAAGGCCAAACTCTCCATGAAGGCGCTGCCTTGCAACATGCGGCGCAGCATCAGGCGGGATAGGTTCCAGGAAAAACGGCCGTTTGCCAACAACAACGGCAGCAATTGCGCACGTGACCACAAATAAATCTGACAATCTTGCTGTGCTTGCAGTCCAATCAACATGGACGAATCATCTTCAAAAAAAGCAGCCCCCCAAAACAAATCCCCTGACGTCAACGTCAACACAATTAAACTGCGCCCTTCACTCGACTCTTTGAAACCAGAAATCGACCCAGAACCAACCAAAAACAAATAAGGCCACACATCTTCACGATGTGCTAGCCATTCACCACGCGCATAGGAGCGATGATGCGCTTGCTCTGAAATATGCATTCGCTCAGATTCAGACAACGCACCAAAAACCTGATTCTCAGTCAATAGTTTGTTTAGACTTTGCATGTGTACCTCAACAATTTAACCAAAGGCAAATACTACCATATCAAATTTGAGATAAGGTACAAGTATCAAATAAAACAAGCATTTCAGCACTTCAGCGAGTCAGCAGTTCAGCAAGCGCTTTTTCTGACGGACGAGCTGACATGTTGACTAGCTGACTAGCTACTAACAAAGGAGTGACGATGAAAAATAACTATAAATTGGGTGCTATTTTAGCTGGCATTGGCATTTTGGCTGGGGGGCTGACACTCTATTTTCTTGCGGATACCTACAACACAGTCATATCCACTCATTTTGCGGCGGGAGAGTGGGAAGAAAGCAATACGGTACGTGTTGTGTACGCGGTGTTGGGCTGGCTAGGAATAGCTGCCGGGGCGTTGAGCGGATCTGTGCTGTATGGCTTTTTAACAAAACGGCCGTGGGCGTGGTTTTGGGGTGCTGTCGCCGCCACAATTCTTCTGCTGGCTGGATTTTTCCCAATGATTCCGGCCGCAGATAGTGGACTCCCGACGCCCACCATGATCGTATTCGGCCTGGCTGCGGTCATGTGGTTTGGCATGCTCTTTATTGGCGGTGTCAACAACAAAATCATTGGTTTAACATTTGTGGCCGGGTTGGCATACGTGTTGACTTTTATCGATGGGGTCGCACCAATTTCTAAATTTCAGACTTCCTATCAGTCACCAGATGCCGTAACTCAAGTGTCAGATTCTTTTTGGAACGGCATTTATATTATGTCTCAGCAAGTCAATTGGTGGGGGGCGGCTGCGTGGGCAATGTTTATTTTTGCTGTTTTTAAGAGCAAATCTTGGGCCGTGCCAGTTGGTATTTTTGCAGCGTTAATGTCGATGATTGGTGGGTATCCAATGGGGATTCACAATGTGACAGAGGTACAACGGTTCTCCATGTTCTTGCCTGCGCCAATTCTCAGTACAATCTTACTGATCGTGATATTGTTACCAGGAACACAAAAATTAATTACAGGTTGGCAAAAAGAGTAAGCCTATAATTTATCCTTCTGAGGTACGCAAATAAGCTGACCCTCAGAAGGGTTAGTCCAACATATCCCGCAAGGTTTCAGCTAACTTGCGCACATTCAACGGCTTTGATATCCATCCCCCTACAAACTGTTTCATTTCTGCTAACAAACCTAAATCCTTGGGGAAGCCACTCATTAGGATCACTTTGGGCGGTGGCGATTGCTGTTGTAGCATCTTGACCAACTCAAACCCATCTAACTTGGGCATCATCACATCAGCCAGAATTAATTGGATATTGTTTGGCCGAGAACGATATATGTCCAATGCAACTTCTCCATTCTCTGCGGGGCAAACATCGTAATTTAGAGACTCCAAAACGGTTCGAGTTGCTTCCAATAGAACTTTGTTATCCTCAACTAGCAAAATGGTTTCGCCATGTCCTTGAGGAATTGTTGAGGGAGACGTTATGTTGGGAACGGCCGTTTCCAACGCAGGCAGATAAATCGTAAACGCCGACCCTTCGCCCAATTTACTAGCTACCGTGATACAGCCTTCATGCTGCTGCACAATCCCGTACACTTGAGCCAATCCTAAGCCAGTACCTTTACCTACTTCTTTTGTTGTAAAAAAGGGTTCAAAAATATGAGGGACTGCTTCTGGAGCAATACCAATACCTGAATCAGATATAATCAGCTTAATCCATTCCCCATTTGCCATATTAGCACAAGGGCGCTTTTCACCTGCCCTCAATTTTAAGCGAATTAATTTCAAATTTAGAGACCCACCTTCTGGCATCGCATCTCGTGCATTGATCGTTATGTTGGTAATCGCCTGCTGTAGCTGAGCTGGATCGGCATTGACTTTATAGTCACCATCTGGGAAATCAAAGTCGATCTGAACATTTTCTGGAATGGTGCGTTCTACAAATTTCAGCATTTCTTTAAGAAGTGCTTTCAAATCTAATGATTGTGGTTCTTGAATAGAGCGACGACTAAAATCCAGTATTTGCTGGGTTAAATCGGAGGCATGAATGGCCTGTTGTTTAATAATTTTAATTTTTTCTGTTTGATCAGCTGAAAAATTTGATGAAGATAGCAACAGGTCTGCATAAAGAGTAATGACTGCCATCACATTGTTAAAATCATGGGCAATACCAGCAGCCAATTGCCCTACTGCCGCCAGTCGCTCCTGGCGGACATGTTCCTTTTCACGCTGCTTGCGTTCAGTAATATCTTCTTTTACAGCCACAAAGTGGGTGATTTTTCCACCTGGTTCTTTGACCCCAGCAATAGAGTTTAATTCCCAGTACAATGCACCATTTTTTCTTCGGTTGTGTATTTCTCTCTGCCACTCTTCTCCGTTTGTAATTGAATCCCATAATTCTTGATAAAATTCAGGTGGGTGCTCACCCGATTTCAATATGCGAGGATTTTGCCCAATTACCTCAGCCTCACTGTAACCCGTAATCTCGGTAAACTTAGGATTGATGTATTGAATAGCACCTTCAGCATCAGTAATCATCACAGATAGCGGGCTTTGTTGAATCGCCTGGTTGAGCTGCTGCAAAAACGCCTCTGTTCGCTTAATCCCTGTAATATCTTGAACAATATTCAATAATCCCACAACTTCAGATTCTCTAAAATGCGGTATAAAACGCGCATAAAAATAACGTAACTCACCATTAGGAAGATAAAATTCAGTTTCAAACACCACCGTTTCACCTGAAAAAGCAGCCTCAAGCCGAGGGGCAATATTTTCATACACCTCTTTTCCAAGTACATCTTTTGGATGCACGCCGATCATGGAAGATGGATCAATACCAAAAATACCCTGATATTTATCATTGGCATATTGATATTTGAAATCTTTATCGATGTATGAAATAATTTCAGGGGACAAATCCAATATCATCTGCAAAAACAGATTTGCTTCATGTGCTTGCTGTTTACTTTTCTTCAGTGCTTCTTCTGCTAACTTACGCTCAGTAATATCATCGCCAATTGACTGATAAGAAACTACGCTTCCTTGAGCATCAAACAATGCACGGTTAGTCCAATGTTGCCAATGAACATCACCATTAGGCATAATTACCTGATGCTCGTGAGATTGAATTGGCGACTCAATTGTCAGTGCCAAAATATTGGCCAGTACAGTTTCACGTTCAAATTCAGGAATCAACAAAAGGAATATCGAACCAATTAACTCTTCTGATGTTTTGGCATAGTAATCACAGTAAGCTTTATTAACATATGTGATCTCTCCATCAGGTAGAAAGGAACAAATTAACACAGACGCATCTTCTAAAACCCAACGATAACGCTCCGCGCTCTCACTTAGTACGACTCTCTCACCTTCAGTTTCATCTTTGTGGTTGGCTTTGAAATGCAATTGTTGGGGCTGAATTCGGTCAGCAGGTGTGGTCTTTAAGTCAGGCAGCTTTGGGCGGTGTTTCTCATTTTGCTTCTCCAACTCAGTCTGTCGTACCTGTAGTTCTTTGATTAATTGCTGTATTTCTGCAATTGTCAAGTCGCTGATATCAATGGGAGTTTTCATCGACAGCTTTTTATCCTGACGATAAATTGTTGTAGATTTCTCAGGTTGCTTCTCACTTTTCCCATTACAATCTCTCCTAATACCCTCACATTCTTCGAGCTGGCTTGTCAATTAAAACGCCTATCCTACTAATACTATAGTAGCAGAGTTTACACTAATTGGATATGCAATTGATTTTAAAAGCACTCAGGGTATTAATGTTTCCATATGTGATATAATTCACAGAATGAAGTCAGAAAAAGACCCACTGTACACTTTTGCGAACTTGCCGCCGAACATTGAAACAAGGCTGCGCACGTTGTTGCATGTTCATTCATTTTCAGCTGGTGATTCAGTATTTGTGCAAGGTGCAAAGGCTGAAGCAGTTTATTTGGTTGCTAGCGGATTGGTAAAGGTGGTACGGGTTACGCCAGAAGGGTATGAAAGTGTGCTTTGTGTGCGTCGGGCAGGCGATTATTTTTGCCCGGTTCCTTTGTTGGATAGAGGTGCGCAGTTAGGAACGGCCGTTGCCATTTCCGACGTCACGCTTTTCAGCATCGAGCGCACTGCATTTAATGAACTTTGCCAGGAAAGTTCTGAACTGTTAGCCATTGTGCAAGGAGATTGCCTCGGTGAAGTGCGCCGCTTACTCAACCGATTAGAAACATTTGCCTTCCGCACAATCAAAGAGCGTTTAGCCATTGCGCTATTACGTGAAATAAGGCATCAAGAAACCTATAACAGTTCATCCAAAGAAATCCACCTTACCCAAAAAGATTTAGCTGGTTTAGTTGGCGCCTCACGTGAAAGGGTTTCACGGATTCTCAAAGAATTTGAGCGAAATGGCATTGTCATTTTGAAACGAGGCCGTATCATTTTGCTGGACTTTGACTACCTAAAAAAACTCGCCAAAGAAGTTTAATCGCTCTCAATTATTTCTCCCTTAACTGACAAATGTCATTCATTTGTTATGACAAAATGCTAAACAATCTTTTGTGTGACGTATGTCACACAAGAAAACCTGCTTTTGTGCAATAATTCACAAATTGGCACTTCATAGGGCATTTTCGGGAAGAGGCCCTACTCTAAAGGAGAGACTTGATGAACTGGTTAGATAGAATTTTGTTATTAGCAACCGGACTGGCTGCAATTTATATTATTTGGCGACTTTACGGCCGTTACACCCAAAAGAAAGCATTGCACGATGTATACTACCTCGGCGGCTTTGTGGTTCTGCTGGTTTCCGGCCTGCTGCTCATTTTCCTGGGTTGGGGCATTTTAGCTTCACCCTACGTCCTCACCGTGGCAACATTGATTCCATTAGGCATTTCAATGGGATTGATGAACCAATTTTTGCCTGAGTACAAAAAATATTATTCATGGTTTGCATTGGCAGGGCTATTAGCGATTGCTGTCACCAGCATTGGCGGCATGCCCTTGAAAAAATTGGCTGTACCGCTGTTTCACGGCGTTGCTGGCATGATTATCTTCCTACTGCCCATTAAATTGAGTATGGACAAAAAAGTTCCAGCAGGTTTCTGGTGGGTAGGTATTGGCGGCATGTTGATTGGCATCGGCGGCATTGCGCTGGCCTTTGTGGTTTCTGGCAGCCAACTGCTTTTCTTGAGCCACGAAGTCATTTTAACGATTTTGGCTCCCATCCTGCTGTTAATGACCCTGGCGTACACATGGGGCTTTGACAAAGACGTACAGGCAGGATAATCATTTTTTTGAACAATTATCGTAGGGGCGTCGGGGTTATTTTCGCTAAACAAATAGCGATGTCTCCGACCTACCTCGCCCAATCCTTGGAAATGGGGTGAGGTAATCGGGAGAAATTGCTGTTTGCTTTCCTTAAAATATTTCCCGATTATCCCACCCCTACAAAAGAAAAAATGATAAATTCATCGGCACTGATTACCCGCATGAGCAAGGTTGCTCATTTCAAAAAAATGTCGCCAGCTAATTTACTGGAACTGCTTCAGGCTGGGCGAATTAAAATGGTACGAGCAGGTACGATGCTTTTTCAAGAACACGAACCCTGTTCGGGTGTGTATGTGCTGATCAAGGGCATAGTCCATTTAGCAAAAATGGGACCAGATGGGCGCGAAACGATCATGCATGTTCTCACCTCAGTGACAATGTTTAATGAAGTGCCTGTTTTAGATGGCGGACCGAATGCAGCAACGGCCGTTACCGTCGAAGATTCAATCATCTGGCACTGTCCCCCTTTGCGATTTCAAGACCTGCTGCACAAATATCCGCCATTGGCGCTGGGCATGTTGCCCTTGCTGGCCACACGAAACCGATTTTTGGTATCGCAATACGAAGATATGTCCTTCCGCACTGTGCAAGCACGGGCCGCCAAGCTGCTGCTCGATTTGAGCGAAAATGGACAGGTCTCTATTTCCCGCCGCAATCACTCGATCCAACAACTGGCAGCTCAAATTGCAACCGTCCCCGAGGCCTTTAGCCGATCACTCAGCTCCCTCAAATCAGAAGGCATTATCAACAGCACCCGCTCCACCATTACAATCAACGATCTCGATAAACTGTTCCAACTCGCACAAATCGAGCCAGGCCTTTTCCAAAACGTAACCGAACCCTCCCCCAACCCCTAATCTCCCAAATTCCCCCGCCCAAATTGACAAAAGTCATAGAAGCCCATCCTTATTTGTGATATTTTGAACAAAGAGGAAGAGGAGCATTTCGCTCCGGGAAAACTTATACATTTTTTGGAGTCTATTCTATGCAAACATTAGCAAAACGTTTTGACTATCTGTTTCGTTCAACCAGGGGTTTGACACTGGTGGCGATAGCTGTGGTGGCGGTGATAACGGCCGTTTTCGGCATGCTCTCTGGCCCAATGGTCGAATGGGGCGTCAAAGACATCACCGTCAACCTGCTCGGATTAAAACTGGTCGAGGCCGAGCGTGAAGGGCGCATCATCATGCTCTACCACACCATTGCCATGACCGTCGTTGCCATCGAAGTTTACTTCATCACCGATTCAGTCCCCATGAAACGCAACGAACAAGTCACCATCAATGGCACAATCACCGTCGGTTATCTTATTGCCGACATCTTTGGTTTAGCATTTGCCTATTGGGGACACAACTTCATCTTTCATGGCCTGTTCATTCTCGGACAATCACTGGTCTTCTTTGCCGGTATTTTGCTGGCCGTGGCACTTTGGCCCTGGCGCAAAGAATATCTGCTGCCGCCCGAATCAACCAAAGCCAAAACCAAAAACGGCGTCGATTTAGAACGCGTCGCCTTTTTTGTGATGGCAATCGCCACCCTGGCTTCTGCTACATTTGGCGCAGTCACTGGTTCATTTTGGGGCAACGGACACGAAACATTCCTCGGCGAAGATTTAATCCGCGCACCGCATAAAACGAGTCTGCAAAAAGCAATCATCGGGCATTTGCACATCATGCTGACGCTGGTTGCCGTCGCGCTGACGCTGATTGTGGGTCGCTGGATGAAATTTAAAGGCATTTTCCACAAAATTGCCATGCCGCTCATGATTATTGGCACCATTGTGATCACGTTTGGCGCGTTGTCCGTTGTCTGGCTACCCTGGGCACACACCACCATCTATTTTGGCTCGGTGTTTGTGATGCTGGCCGCGTTGATGTATGTGATTGATACCTGGAAAAACCTGATTAAAGATCGCATTGCCGAACAAGGCATCGAAAAACCAAACGCATGGCAAAAATTCAAGGCATTGCTGGACGACCCAATCAAATTTGGTCCAGGCTGGCAAATGGTCTTTATGAATTTCACGGTCAGCGGCGTGGGCATTTTCATGGCGGTTAAGCTGGATGAGATTTTCCGCGTCTGGCCGCACCGTGAAGAACGTATCACGCTCACCGGACACTGGCACATACTCTCGGGGATTATTGCCACTATCATATTGTTCTATTTTATCGATCTGTCCGGCGTGAAAGGCAAAGCACGTAAATGGCTGGGCTGGACGATCCTTCTCATGTCGGACCTAGCGTTTGGCTCGGTGACAGTCTTTTCAATGAAGCGGCTGTTTGTGTCCGAAGCGTCACAGCAGGGCGTTGTCAACTGGACAATGCTGCTCACTGATATTGGTTTAGCCATGGTGCTGGTCGCGTTGGCCGCTTTTATGCTCTGGCGTTTGTATGATCTTTTCATGAAGGATGGGTTCTGGAGCAAAGAGTTTTCAGAGACGCGCAAGCGTGAAGCGGTAGCCGACTTGGAAGAACAAAAACGGAAGATGGAAGAGATAACGGCCGTTCTCGAGGAGTCCGCATTATGAAACGCATTCTAATATTGATCACAACAATCTTTTTAATAACCGCGTGCGCCCAAA
>QQUD01000410.1 GCA_008501785.1 Chloroflexota bacterium | reverse complement strand
TTTCTAACCGAACCGAAGCCCCTGATTTAACACCAGATCGTGACGATATTTATTTGGTTTCAGTGAAAGATGGTGAAACAAACAAGCTGGAAACAGAAGGAGCTTCCAAATATGCACTCTCGTTTTCGCCAGACGGCCGTTTCCTAGCCTACATCGGTGACGTTGAAGAAGGGAAATGGTGGCAAAACGCCCGTCTCTGGCTGGCATCTGTGGACGGCAGTCAGCCAGTGCGCAAGCTCAGTCAATCATTCGATTATCACTTGATGGCCTTCTCTGGCAGCGATACCGGTGGCGGCAACATGATGTCCCCCACCTGGGCACCCGACGGCAACACCATCTACGTACAAGCTCTCCACAAAGGAGATGTGGCGCTGATGAGCTTCTCTCCCATCGGTGATGCCATTACTGTTAATCAACTCATAGAAACGCATGGCATTGTCGGTCCTTACACATTCGACAAGGCGCACCAAAAGCTGGCCTATGTGCTAGGCAACCAGGATGGCCCTGGCCAACTATATGTGCGCGATTTAAACAAAGGAAGTGATCGGCAGTTAACGAAGCTCAATCAAAGCTGGCTGCGTCGTAAAGCACTCGGAAACATCGAAGAAGTGTGGTTTGATGCAAAAGATGGCTACGAACTGCACGGCTGGATTTTAAAACCAAACGGCTTTGATCCCAGCAAACAATATCCTTCAATTCTGGAAATTCATGGGGGACCACAAACTCAATATGATCGCGGTTTTATGCATGAATTTTTCTTCCTGGCGGCGGCGGGGTATGTAGTTTATTGGAGCAATCCACGCGGTGGGCAAGGCTATGGCGAGGCGCATTGCAAAGCAATTTATAATAACTGGGGAACAGTGGATTATTATGATGTAATGGCCTGGGCAGACTATATGCGTGAAAAATCTTACATCGATCCACGACGCATGGGGGTTACCGGTGGCAGCTATGGCGGCTACATGACCAACATGATTATCGGTAGAGCGCCAGATTATTTCAAAGCGGCCGTTACCCAACGTTCCGTCAGTAATTTCTTCAGCATGTGGGGGTCCAGCGATGTCAACTGGCAGCTTCAGCAATCAGTTGGCGACAACAAACCGCCCCACGCCAATTTAGACAAATATTGGGATCAGTCTCCCATGAAATATATTAACAATGCCAAGACGCCAACGCTTGTTATCCACAGCGAATTCGATATGCGTGTGGCACAAGAGCAAGGGGAACAAGTTTTTGTCGCGTTACGTAAATTGGGTGTTGATACTGAAATGGTTCTCTTCCCTGGTGAACCACATGGCCTATCACGCGACGGCCGTACAGACCGGCGTGTGCAGCGGCTCAATCACATTTTGCGCTGGTTTGATAAATATTTAAAATAACCTATCTGCACCGAATTTCCCGGAAACTCATTTGCGATCCCTTGGCAAAAGTCTCAAAAGTTTCCGGGAAAATGCAGATGGCTACGTTTGGCAAATTTTTGTCGTTCTCAAACCAATTGTTTGTAATAGTCTGAAATATCCAGCCGCAAATCGTCTGGCCCAACCCCATCAAATGGATTTTCAAGATGGTCTTGAATGTTATCTAAACTAACCAAAACCATCGCATATAGGGCAGCAACGACATATCCCAAAAACGGCATATTTGGGAAAGACACATTTGCAAAATATGGCCCAAATAGAATGGGGAACAGGTTGAGAAAGATACGACTATATGCACGAAGCGCCACTGGTGTGCGATAACGGGCAATATTATTCATTCGTTCAAATTCGATCATGATGGAACGTAAATATTGATTGGCCCGAGAAAGATCTGGCACCCCAGCCTCGCGCATTTTTTCATGAGATTCAGATATTTGGGAGAATACATGGAAAACTTCTTGGGTGCTTTTTTTGTTGGGGGTGTTGGAGAAGTGATCGTTAACGGCCGTAAACAAACTCTCCATCAATTCCAAACCACGCGCCACAATATCTGGATTCCTCCCCGACCAATCACGGTGTGCAAACACCAGCGCAACCATATGTCCTTTCAAACTAGCAAACGCCTTCAACGCCTCTTCACGACGCCTGTAAGCACTGTTAATCGAAAAAACCAAGGGAAAAATAACAGCAATACCAATTAAATTTGCAGGCAAGTCTGCCACCCAGCCCAACTGACGACACAAGTAAGTTGATAGCACCGCCAATCCCATTACCAAAACGATATGAAAATCTAAAACCTTTTTGAAATCGTGCCAAATTTTCATTTCAGTGTACCTGCTCCTTTGTTTTCTAATGCGTTCAGATGCGACGCTCTTTGAAGTGCATCGCACCTTTTGGTTAACAATTTGTTAACAAAGAATAGTTTACCTGAAATTATCAAGATAAACAGCTATATGAAATTGGTACAATTTTCTGTTTTATCCGCTGCTAGGAACAGGGCTTTTCCGCAAAACTGAACCTATTTGGTGCAGGTATTGCATGATTTCGACGTAGGAGCGAGCAACACTTGTTTCATAGTAAGGAATGCGATGATCGGCGCAAAACTGCTTGATAATTTTTTGCGCTTCACGCAGCTTATTTTCGGCCATGGTGGGAAACAAATGATGTTCAATTTGAAAATTAAGCCCACCATACCAATAATCTGTAATCCAGTGAGATTCAACGTTGCGGGCCGTTAATATTTGTTTCAGCATAAAATCCAGCTTCATATTCTCATCCACAATCAACATGCCTTTATGATTTGGTGCAAAGACGGAAGCCAAATAGAGGCCAAAGAAGGCTTGTTGGATTACGATAAACAAAACGGCCGTTCCCGTAGGCAATGCCGCAAATATCAAGCTGAAAAACCAGACAAAATGCAAGATCATTAAAAACACTTCCAGCAAACGGTATTTCCACTGTTTTTTTATTAAAAATTCAACGCTGCCAAATCGCAAACTAAACGATTCAAACATCACTAAAAACGGGAATAAGTAAGCCTGCTGCTTCACCATCCAGCGAAATAAGCCACGTTTCGTTAAGGCATCTTCTTCAGAAAATGCGATAAATGGAAAATCAATATCTGGGTCCATATCTTGCACATTGGGATGTGAATGGTGCTCATTGTGTTTATCCATCCACCAGCCAAAGCTCATGCCCAACATCAACGGCGCGTGAATAAGACCAAAAATATTATTTGTTTTGGTATGCCGAAATGCTTGACGGTGCCCAACATCATGGGCAATAAAGCCAAATTGCACAAAAAGAAAGGCGAGAAACAATGCATTAAACACTTGTACCCATACAAGGTCAGTCACAAATAAAATTGTGATACTGAAAGCAAACATGACGACATTGATAATTGCTCGCCGTATCACATACCTTGGCTGCTTTTCAAGTAAACCTTTATCTTTTATCTGTTTTTTCAATGCTGCATAGCTTGCCTGTGGATTGATATTTTTGGGCACTGTCAACGTTGGCCCTGTTTGAGAAACCTCGGATTTTGCTGTTCCTGCCATACTTGATTTATTCTCCTATACTTGAGTAGGTGCTCCCTTAAACATAAATTAAACGGCCGTTTCCGACCCAACCGCCAACTATAACCCAGAAGATACTACTAAAGTTACGTGCGTGTATGGGAAAAACGGCCGTTTTCTCACGAATCCCTACAAAAACATGATAACTATTACAAAATTGGTAAAATAGAGTCGTTGCATTTTTTTGATTCAGGAGAAAAACATGAGCTTCGGCATCACCAAGACTATTCCAGCAAAACGCGGAATCGCAGGCGCAAACGCTTTATATGACGGCACAGTTGAGGAATTTGAGTTTCATATGGCAGGTAAGCCATCCAAATTAAATGTAGGGGATTACGTTTACACAATCTTTCAAGATCAACTTATCGGTCGAGTACAAAT
>QQUD01000570.1 GCA_008501785.1 Chloroflexota bacterium | reverse complement strand
TATGGAAGCACTGCGGCAAATGAGATCAGATGTAGGTCCCGAAAACACGCTTTATGTTCATGTTACGTTTTTGCCTTATATTGGTGCCAGTGGCGAATTAAAAACGAAACCAACACAGCACAGTGTGCGTGAATTACGCGGTATTGGGATTCAGCCAGATGTGATTATTGCTCGTGCAGACCATCATATTCCAAAAGAGCATATTAAAAAGATTGCCCTATTTTGTGATGTCAAAGAAAAAGCTGTGATTCCGGCTGTGACAAGCGACATTTTGTACAGCATCCCCCTTAGCCTGGCTGAAACGGGACTGGACGATTATGTGATTCATCGGCTCAAGCTTGATCAAGTTCAAGAAAAAGATATGAGCGAATGGGAAGCGATGATCTCGGAAATTCAGCAACCGAAACCGATGATTCGAATTGGGATCGTGGGCAAGTATGTGGAGTTGCACGATGCGTATATGAGTGTGCGTGAATCGCTGTATCACGCCGGCATTGCCCACAATCGACAGGTCGAGGTGGAATGGATTCACTCAGGCGATTTGGAAAAAGGTAAGGGATGGGAACAATTTGAAGGATTAGATGGCGTTGTGGTCCCTGGCGGCTTTGGTGAACGGGGGATCGAAGGCAAAATTATGACAGCGCGTTGGGCGCGGGAAAACAACGTGCCTTATTTAGGGCTTTGCCTGGGTATGCAAGTGATGTGTATAGAGTTCGCCCGCTCCATTTTAGGCAATGATGAGCCGAACAGCACGGAGTTTGACAGCCAAACTGAACATCCAATTATCAGCTTGATGGCGGACCAGCATGAGCTGTCAGATATGGGTGGCACAATGCGGTTGGGCGCATATCCTTGTCAATTAGTGCCCGATACAAAAGCGGCAACAGCTTATGGCAAACCACTGGTGCATGAGCGTCACCGGCATCGATGGGAGTTCAACAATAGTTATAGAAATCTATTGGAAAAAGGCGGGATAGTGTTTAGCGGTTTGTCGCCAGACGGCCGTTTAGTAGAAATCTCTGAACTGCGCGACCATCCATTCATGGTAGGCAGCCAATTCCATCCCGAATTCAAAAGCCGACCCAATCGTCCACATCCCCTATTTGCAGGGCTGCTTGCAGCTGCCGTTGCCAAACAAGAGTCACGAAAGCGCAATGGAAATGGCGTTGTCGAAGGAGTAGGAACGGCCGTTTCAGAAGAAATTTCATAAACATAGCACGTCACCACACATGTAAACCGTAGCGCAATTTTCCAAATCGCAAAACGAATAAGAATTTCGATTTACAAGAGAGAAGCATAAGCTGTAAGTAGTACCATTGTCTACTTACAGCTTTTTTCATTTACAGACCTTCAAATCTATAGCATAATAATTCTCGTGCGTTGAAGTAACCAAATAAAATATCGAGGAATACATTGGATTTACGCAATAGGGCTGTTCTTGGAACTGTTTATGCTGGCCCCGCAACACTTTTACGTGCCTACCAACAATTGTTGAAGTTGGCCGGTAAACGTCCTGAAGCTGCCTTTCCTGAAGGAATCTGGCAGTTTTATGTGGATTATGCGCTGCGGGATGATACCGCACGACACACGTGCGAGACACATGGATTTGACACATTTTTGCAAACCCGTCAAATTCAGCTAACTGAAATTGACCGGCTGACAACCTGGGTGATGACGGCCGTTACCTGCCTGCACCAATACCCTCATCTCCTCAAAAACGAATGGCGAGAACGTGTCCTTACACACACACTTTGGCAAATCACTCAAAATGTAAAGCACGCCACTCTATATCGTCAGTGGGAAAAAATCCGACCCTATGCATTAGGAAATGACGCCACATCAGATGAGGATTACCCACTCTATCGGGAGCGCATCTTTAACCAATTTCTAGCGCCAACCGTGACGTCATTGTCAACAAAGCAGCAACAGGCTTGGAAAACGGCCGTTTCCACCAAACAATCAACAGAATTAACAGCTTACCAACAGCAAATGAGCATCTTGGCCTGCCTCGAACCTGGCCATTACGGGGAGTTACGTAAGCCTATATCGCTCGCCCAGAGTTGGGTGGGTCTTATTTATCGCAACCGCTACTATTTGCTCCCGGTTTGTCAACCTGGCAGCCAAAGTCCTGTCGATGTAGGATTAATTCGCAGCCAAATATCAGCTATTGTGACACAACAACATGCTGCAAGCAGCTCTTCTTCATTAAAGAGGTTAGCAACAGTGAAGCGGTATGCATTACCAGCATTACATCGCACATTTTCACCTTTGATACAACAAAAGCTGTCCATGCTGCGTCAGGCACCTATTTGGATCAATGGCAACTCTCGACTTCATAATTTACCATTGGCATCAATTCGGCAGGCAGAGCGAGGCATTGGCGATCATCCACTCACGATTATTACGACCACTAAAACGGCCGTTTTTGACCTCTCACACATTTTTTTTGATGGCACATGGGGTGCGGCACTGGCAGAAATCTTGACAAATGAAGCGACAGGCTGGGTAAATAAGTTGAGCCTGATGTCAAACGTTACGGTGGAAGAAAAACAGCCGTTTCAGTTCACCCTGCCCCTAAAACCAACAGACCATGAAGCCATCGCACGAGCGCCGCACGTTGCCACAGAAGTCGCTGCCGAGAACTGCGTCATCAATCTTGCCGCTATCCGCAACTTAAGACAACGTTTTAAGCATTATCAGGTACTACAAAAACTAACTGTCAACGACATCATGCTCCTGTATCGCGCCATCCATGCGATTGCCTATCGACCCAGTATTAGCCTGGTTAAAAAACTAAAAAAGCTACAAGTTTCAAACGAAACAAGACCGGCCGCTGCAAATGCATTAGCTGCAATCCAAACAATTTACACCAGCAATCCAGCAATTCTGATTCCGGTTGATGCCAGCCGCCACACCCCCCGAGATCGGGTATCACCCATGACGTTTGAAGTACCGGTGCAAAATTTGGATGTGGTCAACAAACATCAACAAACGTTGGCAGCACTGGCGAATTATGAACGCTCTGTGCGCAATCGCACCGTTGCTTATGCGCAGTTTGACAAATTACAGCAAACGTACCTGGGCATGTTAGCCGGGCTGGGCCAGGTTCTCAGCAACGCCAAAGAACGTGCCCGCAAAGGTGAAAGTTTTAGCATCAACAACATCAAGTTGTTGGCGCATCTTCCCCCCTTTATGCAGCGGCTGTTGGACAAAATTCCGAATCAATTTGATGGTATCAATGATGCGATCAAAGGACGGGAGGTATTTTCGAATGTGGGTGCAGTGGCACCAACCAGCTCGTTGACCCGGTTTATGACGGCGAAGGACGACAATGAGAAAAAGGAGTTGGCCTGGGCGGTGCTGACAGATGCGCAGGAAACAATGCATGTCTCGCTGCGTGATTTTCGACCCCATGTGGCCCAGCTATCGGCCGTTAACCAACGTTCACTCGCCATCCACATTACAAATGACTTACTCGATTCATATGCAAATGGACTCAATGAGTTTGTGCAAGATTTGCTGCGCATCACCGAAACCGCCCAATCTCATGCAAAAGTTGCCGATAATGCGCCAAAACCTTTGCCAATTGCTGGTTTTTCGCAACAAGGCCATCGACAATATGGATGCTGGATGCCTGCGGTACTGGTTTTGGTAACGGCCGTAATCAGCATGGCCCTCTTGACCTTCGCTTTTCGAAATCGATTTGAAGCAAGCTCACTAAGTGATCAAAGCACCCAAATCAGCAGTGTCACAGAAGCAGCGTCAGGCGGAAGCGGTTTACAAATTGTCACACCCACCATCACCTCATCCCCTTTCCCATCCAACACAGCAGCACCCTTCCCAACCGAGCCCCTCACTCCTTCTACTCCCCCTTTCCCC
>QQUD01000151.1 GCA_008501785.1 Chloroflexota bacterium | reverse complement strand
CATGGCGGGCGGTTTGCGCTGGCCCCAAATTACAGCCATAACCAAAAACGGTAATGAGGTAGCGGGATAGCGGGTCGCGCAATTTGGGGTCTGACCCAGAAGGCGGCCCAAAATGCCGCGTATATCCAACCCAATGATGAACATGGTGCAAAACATCGAGCAAATGACGCTCTGTCATCCGCGATTTCATAATGGCTTCTAATTTCTCCGCTTCTTCCGGGTCAGACAGACGGGTCAATTGGCGCAGGTGTGGTTTGCCCTCAGCATCAAAGTACAAATCGCTGGCCTCGGTTTGCGCCTTATCTACCCGCTTGGCTAATTTTGTGAACTTCTGGCGCAGCGTTTCCACAAAATCGGATGCGGACGTCGGTAGATTGACAGCAGAGCAGTATCCCTCCAGAATGTCCTGGCACTCTGCCCAGGGCAACAGTTGGGTACGATAATCCGCATATGCTTCCGTTCCTACCACATACAAGTCGCCATTGCCAATCCCGTCAGCGACGTGGCTGAAGATACATACTTCCAGGTGATGCTTCTTGAACATTATTTCGCCATCCACCTTTTCCTGGATGAAGGTGTGCCAGCGAGGCGTAGTAAAAGAAAGAGAAATGTCGGCTGGCAGATGGGATTTCCTTTTGTTGCGATGTTCGTGAATAAACTCAAGAGCTTGCAGCAGAACCTTGCTTTGTGTAGCTGACCGAATTTGTAACCGCTCAGTCAGGCGAAAAGGCACAGCACGATGATGACGGTAGCAATCGGGCAGCAAAGGAAGGTAGTTGTTATTGTGATATGCTTGCAGCATTTGACACTCTGTCTGCAATTTTGCAGCGCCACCATTGGCCTGAATGGTTTGACGCACTCGTTTACCTAATGCTGTATCCTTTTCCTCATTTGGCAGCTTGGCAGTTTTTTCAGTGTGCTGAACGACATCGGCAAAAGCATCAATCATCATTTCATTCATATTGCGATGCTTGTCATGGAGCGCGCGCAACCGTTTCTTGGCATTGTTATGCAGTTTCTGCATTCGTTTGAGATACATGGTCGTAAGCTGATCGCGTGTCCGCACTTGCATCTGGGAGAGAAGGCAGAGGAGTAAAGTGTACCGTTTTGCCTTTGTACTCACCCCTTTGATGTCGCTGATTTCCATTCGGTACGCCTGGGAAGCAAACTGCTCCACTTTAGTGCTGGGCAGACCATCTAAAAAAGGTTGTGGATCCATAATCTTTTCCAGTCGCTCAAGATGATTCTCCCACTGACGCACCCATTTTAAGGATGCCTTGGCTGGCAACGCTTTGAGACGGGTGAAACCATTTCGGGTTTCACTTTTATCCCGTACCAACAACCCATCCAGAATTGCTTCTTGCTCTTTGGTCAAATTAGCAGTCACTTGAGCATATAGTTCTTGGTGCGCCTGGTGACGAATATGATTGACTAATTCATCAAGCGTGCGATAAGCAGGTAGTTCAAAACGATCTACGATTAGTTGCTCAATGGCGACATTGATTAAATCAGCCGGATCGCTCATTGTCTGCGAAGCTTGCCGAACGATTTTCTCGACCGTTTCCTGTCCTCCTTCGCGGAAAGCTTTGATGTCAAGATGGGTGTAAATTGCTTGGCGATAGCGACTGCGTGTCATGCGGGGAAGATCATGTAGTTGATCCGGCCAAGGGTATTGCATCTGCTTGGCTATCTGTTTTCCAACGGATACTGGCACGTCATCTAGTTTAGGCAAGTACCCTAACTTTTGAAAAGCCTTTAGCAGAATCATCATAGCCAACTGTTGCGTTTCATCTGTGGCGCGGTTCTCAACAAAAACTGCGTCAGATTCAGTCGGTTGATAAAAATGCTCCAATTCGTCTTGGGTAAACGCGCTTTTGAAGCGAGGATAAGCGGTACGTTCGATAGTCGTCATGATTTCTTTCCTAAAAACGATCCTTTTTGCTACAATGAAACTTGCATGAAAACCACTGATAATACGATAAGGATTTTGACAATAATTGAGTTTTCAATCAAGTTTTTATGAAAGATACTAAAACGATTGCTTATTTGCGGGTTTCAACAACCGACCAAGATGTAGAGAAGAACAAGGGCGACATCCTGCATCTTGCCAACGAAAAGGGGTTGGGAAAGGTAAAGTGGATCGAGGAACAAGCTTCTGGTCGCATCTCGTGGCGCAAAAGAGAGGTGGCTCAAGCGCTGGAAGAGCTACAGTCAGGGGATAATTTAGTGGTGAGCGAACTATCCCGACTGGGCCGCTCCATGCTGGAATGTATGGAGATTCTCTCGATTGCTTCTCAAAAGAAAATCAATATCTATGCCGTGAAGGGAAACTGGCAGCTTGACCAATCTATCCAGTCCAAGATTCTAGCCATGGCATTTGCCATGGCGGCTGAGATTGAGCGAGATTTGATCAGCCAGCGAACAAAAGAAGCGTTAGCTGCCAAGAAAAGAGCTGGTATGAAATTAGGGAGGCCAAAAGGCAGCGGCACAAGCAAATTGGACAAGCATCGTCCAGAAATCGAAGCGTTGTTGGAAACTGGCTCTACTCAACGATATATTGCTAGTCGCTTTGACACGACTGAGTCTAACCTTAGTCGGTGGATGCAAAAGCATGGGTTGAAGCGAAAGAAACAGTCAACCAAGGTGTGAATTTTCGGACGTATTACGTATTTACCCCTTTTAGAGACGTATTCACAATCTTTGATCCCTGCCGTGGCGCTGCATGTGCGGCGTTCATCTAGTGTAACGGCGCATTTTGCGGGGTCAATTTTGTTGGATGAGGGAGAAACGGCCGTTTCCCCTCACACTCTATTTGACCTTGCCTCAGTCACAAAACTTTTTACCATGACCGCCTTTTTGCGTCTGGTGGCCGAAGGAGCCGTGCAGATTGACACACCTGTGGTTGAGGTGCTGCCAGCGTTTGTGGGAAAACGGCCGATTCAGCCTTACGAACATCCGCTGCAGCCAGGTGAATGGGTAACTGTTTCTAATGAAACTGGTCCAGTTGATGCCGGTTTGGTCACATTTCGCCATCTGCTGACGCATACTAGCGGATTACCCGCATGGCGACCCCTTTTCAAATTGCCGGATAATGAACGAGAAGCCACCGTTCTTGACAGTTTTTTTTCATATCCAACGGGCACAAGGGTTGTTTACAGTGATTTGGGGCTGATTTTGTTGGGGTGGGCGGTGGAAAAGGTAGCAAAACGGCCGTTACCTGCCGCCATTCGCCACTTTGTAACAACACCGCTTGGCTTGAACAGCATCCAGTTTGGTCCTGTTCCACCAGAACAAGCTGCACCAACTGAGTTTTGCCAATGGCGCAACCGGCGCATGCAAGGCGAGGTGCATGACGAAAACGCATATTCGTTGGGTAGTGTCGCCGGTCATGCGGGGTTGTTTGGCACGGCAGAAGATGTGGCGAAGTTGGGGCAAGCGTGGCTAGACACGTTGAACGACGGCGACTTTTTGCCAACCGCACTTGCTGAAGAAGCGATTTTGCTGCAAGCGGAAGATGGACAGGTGCGACGTGGATTGGGCTGGGCGCTTTGGTCACCTGATCAGGAATCTGCCAGCCATTTACTTAGCTGCAGCACGTTTGGGCACACTGGTTTTACCGGCACATCGCTTTACATCGATCCTGAGCGGAAGTTGGTTGTGGCTTGTTTGACGAATGAGGTGTTTAACGGCCGTTCTGAGCGCAAAATTGGGCGTTTTCGGCGTGAGTTGCACGCGTCGGTAATTGCTCCCGCCGAGGGCTGATGGAGGTTAAATAATTAATCAGGTAATAGAAAAACCACGAATTTTGTCCTGTCATTCCTGCGAAGGCAGGAATCTACTCGACTCAATTTGGATTCCTGCCTTCGCAGGAATGACAAGT
>QQUD01000451.1 GCA_008501785.1 Chloroflexota bacterium | reverse complement strand
AATTAAAAAGTGAAAGATCCGTTGTCAAAGACTTGTTAAAATAGTCAAGCAAAAAGTTGATTCAAATTTTTAATATAAAGTCGGACATAAATTTATGTCCGGCTTTTTTTGTAATTATGACTCATTGGCGTTCACGATTTGTTTCTGGCTGGCATTTCATATACCGTATCCTAATATTTCTAACCATTATTGGCTTTGCTGTGAACTGGCAGCGAATTTTATTACGATTTCGCCTACCACCCGTAGGGAGTTTGTTTCGCCATTTTAGTTGGATGTTTGCTGCTGTTGTTTTGATTTTGTTTTTGGTAGCTGCCGTTCATGAATTGGGTCATTTGTTGGTGGGGCGATTTGCCAGGTTGCAATTTTATTTGTTGGTTATTGGACCATTGCGATTTTCACGCGAAAACGGCCGTTTTCAGGTAAATATTCAACGAGGCCTGGGCTTTTTCAATGGAATGGCCGCCAGTATTCCCAAAGATACAATTAATTTGCGGCGACGGATGCTGTTATTTGCACTGGGTGGGCCTTGTGCAAGTTTGTTGTTAACCGGTACCAGTTTACTTATTGCAAATATTTTTTGGGAAAACGGCCGTTTCTCTAGCACAAACGCATGGATTTGGGAGATCGCCTTATTTACCGCAATCACCTCCTTCCTGTTTTTTCTCACCTCTATGAAACCAGGTGCGTATCAGAATGGATTTATGGCTGATGGGGGGCGTATTGCCTCTCTATTGAAAGCAGATGCCAATGCTGATAGTTGGTGTGCGCTTGTTGCTATAAATGCCGCAGAATTGCAGGGTGTGCGCCCATGTGCATGGGATGCTGCTCAGGTAACGTTAGCCGTCCAATTACAGGGGCATTCATATGATAGTTTGATGGCTCAATTGGTCGGATATCAATGGGAAATGGATCATGGTCATTTTGATGCTGCCGATGTTTATTTGGACGCAGCTTTGAAAAATCGCTCTGTTTGGATGTCAAATTTGTATGTACGCATCCTATTGGAAAAGGCATATTTGTTAGCTTGGGCACAGCATAATCCTGAATCTGCACGGTCTTGGTTAGCACAAGTGAAGCGTAACGGCCGTAACAATTCAGTGTTATTTTATCGGGCTGAAGCGGCCGTACAGCTTGCAGAAGGTAACCTTCCAAAAGCAATTGAAGCAGTGAAAAAAGGATTGGACGCATTAAAAATGTTGAACTCAACAACGGGAATGACCATTTTAGAAGCAGAATGGTTGCAAGAAATCCTTGAAATTGCACAAAAAGATGAAGTTTCAAATTAATACACAAAAAGCCTCGCTTAGCGAGGCTTCCTGCGGGAAGAGGAGAAAAAGGAGAAGAGGAGAAAAAAGAGGAAGTAATCTGTCAGTAACAATATAGTACCCATTTCTGGGGGGTCATGTTGGGTATCAAGACACATAGGCAGTGTAAACTGCTTTACAAATACATTAGAATGACATAAGACAGAAATTGGAGAAGTACGGAACATGCTAAAACGAATCAATCATATTGCCTTGGTTGTGCCAGAATTAGACTCTGCAAAACGATTTTGGATAGATGTAATGGGGCTACCATTAGAACAGGAAGAACACGTAGCTGAGCAGAGAGTTGATGTTGCTTTTATGCCGCTGGATGGGACAAATATTGAATTACTAAAACCAACAGACGGAGAAAGTGGGGTTGCTAAATATTTAGATAGGCGGGGGCCAGGCATGCATCATATCTGTTTTGAAGTTGATGATATTGATGCTGCGTTGGTGGAATTGCGCAATGCTAGTGTACCTCTTATCGACGAGGAACCGCGTTCAGGACATGATGGAAAGCAGTATGCATTTATTCATCCGAAAGGAACTGGTGGTGTATTGGTTGAACTATACCAAATTAACCCCTGAAAATTCGTGTAGATGTGCTAATAAACTCTTGTTGATTAATGTCATCAATCGTTTATGACATTTGACACTATTGAAATTGACGTATTCACGTATGATCAGAGCATAAGCCGCCGTAACTAAAACGAGCGTTGTGAGTCAAACTGTTTTGGTTAAACATGGTTTTCTTGGTGAAAGTATCATTTTACTTTCTCAGATACCGAAAATATGGTGGAAGTTGTACTCCACACCGACTTAGGGTCGACGGCTTACTTCCAATTCACCTAAATCGTTTGTAGCAGGAAGGGAGCCGACATCCCGCCCGGGATGTGTACAGTTCGTTGTTGAGTAGGGTGGTAAAGCAGGTGCCCAACCTGGTTTACCCGGCAGAGTTAACCTAGAGTGTAGAGAAGCCTCCTATTTGGGGGCTTCTCTTTTTTTGTTGTAATTGGGAGTTTATGGGATTTGGAGTAGAGGCTTTTGCCGGTTCTCGCAAAACCGTTCCGGCTAAAGCCTCCACTCTCCAGAATTCCTGAAGCCCTGTTTGGTTTAGCGAATGCGGTGGGAAAGTTCTTCTTCGATGATGTTGATCACCATTTGGTCTAATGATGAAACTGTATAGTCGGAGACATTGAAGTTGGTTTCGGTTCCGGTTGAGCCTGCGCCTTCTTCACCGTAGGTTAGGAAGATGAAACGGCCGTTTGTTACCTGTGCCAACTGTCTGAAAACATATTCACCCTGTGAATCTAACCCACTGCTGGCAATTGGGTAAATTTTGATGCCCCTTTCCATTGCCTCCAGCATTTCAACAGCGTAATGATTTTGTTGGCCGTAATCTAAATGTGGTGGCGCATCTGCGACCAGAAAAATGAGACTTACCGTGTTTTCAATACGCCATTCAGTTTGGTGAATCGATTGGAAAAGGGCTTCATTGAGATCTTCAGGATAGTCACCGCCGCCTTCAGCCCGAACAAGTGCCAAGGCATTGGCAAAGGATTCAACATCAGGCGTGAAGTCAGTCACTTCGGTGAGATACGCATCTTCACGGTCCCGATAAGTTACCATGCCAAAGCGCACGTTTGGCTGGGAAGGAAGGGCATCAGCTTGGGCGGCAATGGCTCGGATATTTTCTTTGAGCTGGTTGATTTCGTCTGACATGCTGCCAGTGGCGTCGATCAAGAACATGACATCAAGATTGACAGATGTCGGAAGCTGATCAGCGCCTGGATGGACAATTGTCCACTCGCGCTGCGAACTATCTGCTGAGATGTCAAATGTTTCAGTCAATCCATTTACGGTAATTTTCAAATTGTAAAGCTGTGCTTGTTGGTCAGGATTCAGCGCACGTGGGAAGAAGAGAGTACGGCCGTTACTATACGTCCTCAACACCATGACCTCTTCACCATTCGCTTCAACACCAATCCGCGCACCTAAAACGGGGTTGCCCTGGCTGTCAGTTACCAAAATTTGATGCCGTTCGCTAACATCGACACGCATCACAGATGCACCAATGTAGTTGCGCAAATAGAGCAGATAGTCGTCCCATTGTGCGTTGTCATCGACTTCACCGGCTGTTAAACGACTACCTTGGTCGAGGGCGAGGTCAACAACGATGGGGTCTTCTGCAGATGTGGAAAGTGGGGCTTCGGCAACGGCCGTTTCCCCATCCGAATCTGCTGACCGCACCTCGGCTTCTACTGCTGATTCTGTTGAACTTGTTTCGGTGCGGTCAGATTCAACTTTGGGGCCAGTGTCTGGAGGTGGTGGGCCATCACCGGTCGCGTCTTCACTGCCAATGGCCGACATATCATCCCCGATAGCTTCTTCAAGTGCCTCTTCTTCAGCTTCTTCCATTATTGGCGCTTCGGCAGCAGGTTCTTCGGCGGCAGGAACTTCAACTTCCTCCGTAACTGTTTCCACAACAACAACGGTAACTTCGACTGTTTCACCCTCGATTTCGACTGTTTCGGTAACAACACGCGTCACCTCAACTGTGACGACTTCTGGTGCACTGC
>QQUD01000457.1 GCA_008501785.1 Chloroflexota bacterium | reverse complement strand
CCAAAATATTCTTCATAAAGTCGTTCTCCTGAGATAGCGATCAGGTATCAGCTATCAGCTTTTCATTTGCGGTGTGTTACGTTCATGAAACCTCTTGAAAAAGCTAGTCAGTTAGCAAAGAAAATACCGACTGCTGATACCTAAAAGCTGATTGCTTATTGCTAAAATGCTGCGGAATTGTATCAGGTTATTCCTTGATGCGGCCCATGAAATGCGAATCTGCCCAGCGGCCGTCACCAAACATATGAAATTGTTTTGTGCCTTCGATGGCAAATCCAAATTTTTGATAGAGGTGAACCGCAGCTGGGTTGTCTGTATTGACTTCTAACTCAACGCGTTTTAAATTGAGCCAGTTGTCTGCAATGTCCAAAATAGCATCCATCAATTGGCTGCCAATTCGCATTCCCCAATAGGCTGGATCAACCATCATGCCTAAATGGCCAATATGTGATTGGCGTGGGCTGCTATTTTGCCAAAGGACGATATTCCCGACGACCTCATCTGCAACCAGCGCTACTAAACGGTGCAAACTGGGTTGGCGCGGTTCGATGCGCTCTTTAATGCGGCTTAGTTCTGTGGAAGGAATTTGAAAGGTGGTGCGGCCCACGGCGGGATGTGTCAACAGCCTGTGCAGACCTTCGATGTCTTGGGCAAGTGGGGGACGGATGGAAACGGCCGTATTCTCCACCTCTGTTTGTGACGGGCGTGGCGGTGGGGGGCTAGTGCGTGGTTGGAGTGCATCGGTGTGGCGGAGACGGACCATCACATGGTCGTCTTGCCATTTGCCAGCACCAAATGAAACCATGCGCCGGGTGCCTTCAGATGCAAAACCAACTTTTTTGAAGAGATTAATGGCGGCTGTGTTGTGGGTAAATGTGGCTGCCTGAATACGTTTTAAATCGAGCCAGTTGTCGGCGATATTGAGGAGGGCATTGGTAACGGCCGTTCCTGCTTCCTGCCGCCAATAATCAGGATGAATAACAACGCTCAAATTGCCAGCATGTAAGCGTCGTGGATTTTGTTCGTGCGTGAGCGTGCCGTAGCCTATAACTTCACCCTCTTTTTCAATGATCAATCGATGATGTCCCGGCGTTTGTTTTTCTACCCATTCGGCCGTTTCGCTGAACTCCATGCTGGGCATTTTTAGCAACATTTCGGTAACGACGGGATGGGTTATGATTTTGTGTAGTTTTTCGGTATCGGTGGTGTGTAACGGCCGTATCAAAAATTCATTTGGTGACATATTTCCTCCAATAAAACAGAGGTTAGAGATAGAGACAGAGAGAAGCGTGATACACTGTCTCTGCCTCTGACCTCTTCCGTTTATACCTTTTTTAGAATGAAAGGTCGATGGTAAGCCAGCCTCTTTATTATTAGTAACGGTGTGCCCTACGCAAATAACATTGCACGAATTGTTGTCGAAACAAAGCTAAATGCAAAGTTTAAATTTATGATCGTAGTGGCAAAGGGTAAAACAGTGCAAGAAACGAACTTTCACCGCACAAAGGTTGCCTGGACACCCAATCAGTTGTATCGAAAGGGACCTGATTCCGCAAATGGAATAAGCTCAACCAATTCTCAACATCATCCAGACTCATCTTATATTACCACCGAGGAGATACCGGCTTCTTATCGAAAAGAGGTGTTTGACGCCATTGTGTATGGCCATTTACCACTCTTTACGTTAGGTGTTGGTCTACTTCACACATTATTATCAGTCGGTGTCCTCATACTTTTCTCCAGTCCTTTAAATTGGATATTGGGATTGTCTGCTGGAGGTGTTACGGTTGGCGCATTGACGATTTGGTTAGCGCTGCGTTGGCAGGTTGTCTCTCAAAGATGGAGTCATCCGCTTTTAACTTTAGAAACGTTGTTGACACTTGTTTTTGCACTTGTTTTCTTTCGTCTATTTGATGATATGCGACTTACCATGTTTTTCTTTTTTATCATGGTGGGAAGTGCGCAAATTTTCTTGTCTAGTCGATGGTTTTACTTTGTGATGGCGATGATCATAACATCATGGACTGGGGTTGCTCTGCAAATAACAAGGTCTCCCTTTTTCTTTGGTAGTTTGATTATTATGGGTGCGGTGGTATCGATTATTCTCCATCTTGTGCGACAGCGCTCGATTGTGCGGCATGAGTTTTTGCGCTTGCAAGATAGAGAAAGTAAGAAGATTTTACAATACCGAGCACGACAGCTTGAAACGAGCTTGACTGTTGGACAGCATATTGCCGCTATTTTAGAGTTAGATGTGCTGTTGCATCAAGTGGCTTCGTTGATTAAGACTGAATATGCCTATGACTATGTGAGTATTTACCTGCTTGATGAAGACACAAACAGCCTGCGGATTCAGGCAGGCACTGGAGACGCAGGGCGCGTTTTGTGTTTGGATGAAGCTTCTTTGCCTGTTGATGAAAAGAGCTTGATTGGATGGGTGGGGGTTAACGGCCGTTCTCTGCGCATTGCTGATGTTACCCAAGACAGCCGGTATGTAAAGCTACAGTCTGATTTTTTGGTACGGTCAGAATTAGATTTGCCGTTACTGATGGGTAATCGGCTGTTAGGTGTGCTCAATATTCAAAGTCGAATGATAGACGCTTTTTCAGTGAATGATCTCAATTTTTTGCAGCTGCTGGCAACACAGGTAGCGAATGCTATTTACAATGCTTCCCTGTATGAGCGTGAGAAAAGTGCACGCTATTTGGCGGAGACATTGCAGGACACAGGGCGGGCACTCACCAGCACGTTAGAGTGGGATGTCGTGATTGATTCAATCTTGGAAGGGTTGGAGAAGATAGTCACGTATGATCGAGCAAGTGTGCTGGTGCGTCGGGATAATGATTTGGAGATTATGGCTTCGCGTGGATTCCCTGATGAGTTTAATCCCATACATTTTCGAATTTCGCTGGATAATGAGTTAATTTACCGAGAGATTAAGGAGTCGAAACGGCCGTTATCGATCCCCGATGCCCATCAACGCTCAGATTGGCGCTCATCTGATTCATTTGATCCCCCTCGCTCCTGGTTGGGTGTACCCTTGATTCGTCAAAATATTGTGACCGGGATGCTTTCATTGGCGCGAGAAACCGTTCAGCCCTATACAGATGAAGAGATTGAGTTGGCAACTGCTTTTGCAGCCCAAGCCGTAATTGCCCTGGAAAATGCTCGTTTGTATGAACAAACCTCTCGTTTTAACAGGCAGCTTGAATATGAAGTACGGCATCGAACCGAAGCAATTCAAACAGCATACGAAAAGCTTGAGCACCTCAATCGCTCTAAGTCTGACTTTATCAGCATTATTTCGCACGAACTGCGCACACCCGTCACAATTTTGTCTGGCTATTCCCAAATGTTAGTTAAAGATCAGATGGTGGTTGAAAATGAGATGTTGTCCCATCTCGCTGTCGGTATGAAAACGGGTGCATCTCGTTTGCAAGAGATTATCAACAGCATGTTGGATGTCGCTAAAATTGACAATCAAGAACTCAATATTTATCCAACCCCCATTTCTGTGGCCGCGATTGCCCGAATTGTCACTGTTGATTTCAGTGAATCGTTGCAGGCAAGGAATCTCACTTTGGATTTTGCAGAGATGGTTACGTTGCCTATCATTTATGCAGACTCGGAAGCACTGCAAAAGGTGTTTTTCCATTTGATCACGAACGCTATCAAATATACGCCTGATGGGGGGAAGATTACCATTTCAGGTGGTGTGGTTAATGGTGACGTGATTGATAGACCTGGCCATGAAGCGATTGAAATGATTGTGTCTGATTCGGGGATTGGCATTGATCGTGAGATGCATGAGCTTGTATTTGATAAGTTTTACCAAACTGGCGAAGTCTCACTTCATTCGTCGAGCCGCACCATGTTTAAAGGGGGTG
>QQUD01000229.1 GCA_008501785.1 Chloroflexota bacterium | reverse complement strand
CAACGGCCGTTTTCCCCACACAACCACCACTGCCAACGCTGCTGCCTACACGGCTACCCACCCAAACACCAACCATCACACCACCCCCACCACCCTCACCAACACCAACTCCTTTACAAATTGCTGTGCTGCCTGCA
The DNA here is from genome assembly GCA_008501785.1 of Chloroflexota bacterium. The sequence continues at coordinate 3,753 of QQUD01000229.1, read as the reverse complement.
TGGGAAACGGCCCTCACCCAAGCCATCGCCACCACCGACCAACCCTGGCAAATCATTTCACACGAACAACCTAATAAATTACTCCAATCAGGTCAAATCGATGCCGCACTAGATTGGAACAGCGACGGCAGTTTAATATGGCAAAATCCGATAGCGCTCGCCATCCCATTTACAATGAATTGGGACAACATCACCCAGACAGAAGCTGACCAAATTATCGCCAACGGGCATCCAGACGTGACCATCCAACCCTGGTCAGAAATGGAGCCGACTCATAAAGCGCTGCGCATTGACGGCCGTTCTCCCACCGACCCCACTTACCCCTTCCAACAGCGCCTTATACTTGCTGCCAGACCGGGAAATGAAACGGCCGTTTCCACCCTCACCACCCAACTCACCAACACAATCCAACCCGATCCGGTCATCGAACTGGCAGCAGTTGGTGACATCATGCTCGATCGTGCGCTGGGCCGACAACTGCAAACCGACATCACCTTTCCTTTCGCCCATGTTGCGCCCCTGCTGCAACAAGCAGACATTACCCTCGGCAATGTTGAATCAGCACTTGGCGACACCGGCACACCAGCCCCAAAAAGCTATGCTTTCCGCGCTCCTCCGGCTGCGGCCCAGTCATTAGCAGCGGCTGGATTCGACATTGTGTCGCTGGCAAATAACCATGCTATGGACTTTGGACCTGATGCATTGCTGCAAGGGATCGATTTACTCAAAGCCAACAACATTATTCCCACTGGTGCTGGTAAAAATGCAAACACCGCCCACGCACCAGCCATCATCAACATAAATGGCCTCACGTTGGCGGTTCTCAGCTATGTGCATGTCCCAGTTGAGTACAAAGGTTTTGACACGGAAATTTGGACAGCAACCGAAAACACGCCTGGTTTGGCCTGGGCACACCCTGAGCAGATTAGGGCTGATGTAACGGCCGTTTCAAAGCCCACAGAGCAACAAACCGACCTCGTCGTCGTCATGCTGCATAGTGGCTACGAATATGTGGAAGCCCCCAGTCCGCCCCAAATTGCCGCTGCCCACGCTGCGATAGATGCCGGGGCTGATCTGGTCATCGGCCACCATGCCCACATCTTACAAGGTGTTGAGTTTTACAAAGATGGCGTCATTGTGTATGGATTAGGGAATTTTGCGTTTGAAATTGATGGGGAACCGGAAACGGCCGTTCTCCATGCATGGCTCGATGCCAACGGCGTCCGCGAAATCGCCTTCACCCCCATCGTCATCCAGTTCGGCGGGCAACCCCGCCTCGCCACACCAACCGAAGCATTCGGCATCCGCCAAAAAATTTACACACTTTCTACCTACCTACCCAATCAATAATTCTCATTCCTATTACTCATACTAAATGCTGGGGTTTGCTGCTGAATCGATTTTTGAAACGATGTGCCAGGCTCATTCGCGAATCAAGATTTTAGTGTTTGATTGGCTGAATGTTGACATCAACATTCAGTTGTTTTCCAACCTCTTCTAATTCCTCCTGCAAAACGGGTAACGACAAGCTTGGTGGTGCAAATACTGTGGCACTCATAACAAAGAGCTTCATTGCGCCAAAGGGGGCATCTTCTGTTCCGGTATCAATCGATTCCACACTGACCCCCTGCTGTGCCAGATGGTGGGTGATGTCATGAATAATTCCCTCATGATCAGCACCACGAACATCGATCTGAAAATTGTGCCAGCCTTCGAACTTTTTAGAAACACCACGTACAGTGAATCGGGTGGATAGTTCAAATCCCTGGCTGCGCAAACTATCGAGTGCGGCTTGTAATCCGGCAAGCTGCTCTTCGGCCACCGCAACGAGCATGAGCATGGCAAACAAACCGCCTAAACGAGCCATGCGGCTGGATTCCACATTACCACTATTGGCAAGAATAATTTTTGTTACGTCATCTACAATGCCAACACGATCTTCACCGGTTAAGGTTATCACTAATTGCTTTTGCATAGATTGTCCTTTCTTGACATAAACATCAAAGTACTAAAAATCCGAGATTGCATAAAGCAGATATTTTTACGACGCAGAATTTGTGCAAATCTGCAATTTTTCAATCGATGCCGTATTGTAGTCGATACGCTCTCATTTCTCCAATGCAGCAATTGCTTTCACAGCTGCTCGATTTGAAAGATATATCATCAAACTGGTGTAATAACCACCCACAAAGGCGGTATTCGAAATGAACTAATTAACGAAATGGTCACCCCAACAACCAACCCGCCCAAAGATGGACCAGGACGACGCAGATGGCAATCTGCATCCCATATTTTCCGTCAAGCCGCACGATTTGCACAGGCCATTGCTGATGCGGCATTTCCATTGGCAAACCACTTATGAAAATTACTTGACTTATATAGACCAGTCATTATAATTCACATACATAAGGACACCCAATGAGTTCAAAACGCGACCAAATTATTGAAACAACTTGTAAGCTAATTGAAACGCAAGGATACCGGGCAACCGGCCTAAACCAAATTTTGGCAGAAAGCGGTACGCCAAAAGGGTCACTGTATCATTACTTCCCCGATGGGAAAGATGGGTTAGTCGCTGCAGCAATTTCCCACACAAGCACATTGATCGAAAAGCGGCTGCAGGAAGGCATGGATGTGTCTCCAGATCCGGCAGTTGCTATACCAGAATTCCTGCGAAATTTGGCACACTATGTGCAGGCAAGTGACTATCAGGCAGGTGGACCGATTACGGCCGTTGCTCTAGAAGCTGCCTCCACGAACGAACGCCTTAACGCCGCCTGCCGGGATGCCTACAGAGCCTGGCAAGCTGTCATCGAAACAAAACTGCTTGCAGCAGGTTATGAAACGAATCGCGCACGGCGGCTTGCTGCCCTTGTCATTGCGTTAATCGAAGGGGCTATCATTCTTTGCCGCAGCGAACGTCACATTGGTCCTTTACTTGACACGGCAACTGAGTTAGTGCAGCTTTTGTAATGCACCGCTCTTTTTTTATCTATAAATTATATAGACTGGTCTAACTATATGAATTCACCCATTTTAATCATAGGCGCAACTGGTAATGTAGGCAGCGAGCTAGTACGGTTACTGCACAACGCAGGACATACGGTACGGGCAGCGGTTGTGTCAGATGCTGATGCAGCTCAACTGCCAGACGGTGTAACCTGGGTACACTTCGATTTTACAAATCCAGAAACGTTTGCGGATGCATTCGCAAATGTAAAAAAGATGTTTTTAATGCGACCGCCACAAATTTCCAATGTAAAACGGGATATGCGCCCAGCCATCGACTATGCCGCTGCAGTTGGTATGCAACACATCGTCTTTCTCTCTTTGCTAGGAGCCGAAAGAAACCGAATCGTACCCCATGCCAAAGTAGAGGCATTGTTGCAAGCCGGGTCGGTGCCATACACACTGTTGCGCTGTGGTTTTTTCATGCAAAATCTTAGCACAACACATCGACAAGAAATCCAGAATAATGACGAGATTTTTATTCCAGCAGGTAAGGGCAAAACAGCGTTTGTAGATGTGCGGGACATAGCAGCGGTAGCGGCGCGGGTGTTAACTGAACCGGGCAATGCACAGCAAGCTTATCAACTAACGGGAGCCGAGGCACTCAATTACAATGAAGTTGCCGCATTGATGACGCAGACGTGGGGCCGTCCCATTCAAAATAACAACCCCCATTTTCTCCGCTTTGCATGGCAGTTGTGGCGACGTGGAAAACCACTAAGGTATGTTGCGGGCGTGTCGGCT
>QQUD01000668.1 GCA_008501785.1 Chloroflexota bacterium | reverse complement strand
AACAGCCAGAGCCAAAACAAATAATGTAATCTATTCATTATTCTTATGTCAATTCAGGGAGATACTCCATAATCGCCAATGCAACAAACAACAAGACCGTTGCTGTACTGTTGGTGGTGATGTGAATAATGATGGGCACAGCTAACGATTTGGTGCGTTCATAATAAATTGGGGAGACAATGCCAATCACAAAACTGGCCGCAACCACCCCAATGCTATCGGCATGACCAAGTGCGAAAATAAGGCCACTCGCCAACACACGCACCCACAAACGAGGCACTTTTTGCCAAAACCAAGTGTGAATCAATCCACGAAAATACAATTCTTCTGCAATAGGCACCAAAATCCCAACACCTAACAGCGTTGTAGCAAAAGCAGTTAGTGACAATTCAGTACCCATAATCAAATCGCTGCGCGCCTGAATGCTGTCTAAATTACCTGCGGCCAACATTTGCACAGCCATTCCGATTAATCCGCGCACGGGCAACAATACAACAGCGACACCAACCCCAAGCAGCACCCAGTCCCACTGCCAACGAAACGGCCGTATTCCCACCATCTCCCACGTCACTTTACCGCGCCGAATGCCGAGCAGGTAAAATGTGCCAGCAAAACAGAGGACATTTACCAGATAGAGCAGGTAAACGGCCGTTTCCGTCACATCTGGAATTAACTGAGCCAGCAGCAGCGACAACAGAAAAAACGACCCAAATCCAACAACCAAAAACAGCAGCAAATCAAACCAATCTGACCGTGTTGGACCAGGTTTACCCTCATTTTCAATCATTGGCAGCCTTCTCTTGGAATTCGATCTGCGACACAGCATCCCGACTGTCACGCAGTAAAGTAACGTAAAACAAAATAGCAATCACCACAAACGAAACCAGTCCAAACACCGGGTCTAATTCAGTTACAGTAAAAATCGAATCCGTCGGCAGCACAGAGTCTGTGTAATTGGCAAAAACGGCCGCATACATATTATTTGCAGCATGTGCGCCGATTGCCAATTCCAATCCATTATCGCGCAGCGTTACAAACGCAAAAAATGCGCCAATGCCAAAATAGTAAAGCGCTAACAAAACAGGACCACTGGCCACTTCAGGATTGGCAAGATGCGGCAGCATAAATAAAATGCCATTAATTACGATTAATCCAACTGGATTTTTCAAAATATGCCCACAGGCTTGCAGCAAATAGCCACGAAAAAACAGCTCTTCAGCGCTGGTTTGAATCGGCGTAAAAATCAAAATGAGTAGGGCAAATGGCACAAACCGCTGCCAATTTAAGGTAAACATATAAATTTCTGGATTCATCACAAATTCAACGCCGCTTGTTAAAGTCACCAGCAGCAAATAAACAGTAAACCCCTGTGCAATCCGCCGCCAATTAATCTGTTTGAATGGTGTGATGAGAGTGCGAAACGGCCGTCCATGAACGATCACCACCGTGATCACCAAACCGGCCATCAACGTGATAAAACTCACATTCACAACCACAAAATTGATCATTGGATCAATCCCAGACACAAATCCCGTGCTCAACAAAAACGTATCTGGATTCCCATCAATCATCGAAAAAATCGCCAGCAGCACCGGCCCCACCGATCCCAACACAAACCAAAAGAAAAGGACCAGCAAAAAGCCAATCACATATCGCCACCATTCTGTTTTGCCCACTTCAGGAAGTTCGAGAAACATACATTTCCTTCTTGCTGTTTACCATTCAATACAAAGAAGAAAATAATGAATTGTGAATAATAAATAATGAATTGTAAAGTGAAGAAAGCCCTTATTCACAATTCACAATTCATTATTCACAATTTATTATTCATCCCCCATTTTTCGCTTTAATCTTTCCAGCCTATGATTCAATTCAGCCAAAGCCATCTCGCCACGACGCCCCCAGCCATCAACCAACGAAATCGCTTGTTCGGTCCAATAGATGGCTTGTGGCAATGATTTTTCGTGCCATTCATAAAATTTTGCCAGCTCAATATGAGCATCCGTGTCGTCAAACGTGGTGCTGGCAATTTGTTTCCACAGCGGCACGGCCTCGGCACGACGGCCGTTTTGCTTCAACAACAACCCCAGCCGGTATAAAGCCTTGTGATAATCTTCCAGTGACAAATCACCTGTAACAGCCAGCCGTAAATTTTGTTCCCCATCAGGCACCATACCCAGGTCAGCCTGCCACTTTCCCAGGCTAAACAAATCGAGCGCATCATCATTGCCATTGGGCTGCCCCAACTGTCGCATAACGCGAGTAGCCAACGTGACCATCGACAGCATATCAATCCGGTTATGATAAAAAACACGCACCAATTCTTGCGGATTACCGGTGCGCAAATAGTTGTGATACAGGCTGGGAATCAAAAATCCAGGCACATCTTCATGCGTGCGATGCACCCCCATCAAATTTGGCTCCAGCGCACTCAGCGCACATGAACCAAGCCGATTACGCCACAGCCGCCGCGAAGGAGACAATAAATCAAGATGTGGCACATCGGCAAACGGAGTGATCATCCGGTTCATCAAGTAACGGCCGTCTAACAAAGGTACATCAAAAGAACGGCCGTTAAACGTCACCAACGCCGTTTTATCCGCTAATAACTCCTCCAACAGCGTCAACATCGCCGCTTCATCACCATGATCCCGCAAAAAATATTGGCGCACGACAAAAACTTGTCCTTCAACATCAGCACGCCGCTTTTCAAAAAATGCAACACCGACCATGAACGCCAAAGTTCCGGCTCCAGCCAATCCGGTTGTTTCTGTGTCCAAAAAAAGGAAGTCTTGAAAATCTAAATTTTCGAAGCGAGGGTCTTTTTCGTAGGGAACGGCCGTTTTCGGCAAAAAGTCCAGCAATTCTGCCAGCCGATCATCCCCATGCTGATAACTGAGTGGGTAAACATGGTCAAACACGTAACACGCGCCAACGGCCGTTTCCTCCACTCGCCCACCAGGCAGCAGCGAATCCAGCGCATCACCCGCCGTTATCGAAAATTCAGGCGGGTCGTAACTTGATTTAGAGATCGGTCTTTGTTTGGATGGTGGAGCCGGTTTCAATTTCCGAGCACCCTTTACCACACCTAAACGCCGCAAGCGAGATTGCAAATCGCCTTTCTGTTGACTCATGTTACCGATTGTATCAGAAGTTGAAAAATGGGACGCAAATTTGCATAATAATCTGCTATTTCGATTCACCACAAAATGATACAATCGCCAACATGAAAATTGCTCCGTTAGATCGTGCTCACATAGACCCTTGGGCGGCACTGCTAGCCACCGCATTTAACCGTCAAATTGATTTGATGCACAAACTTCTCGATTACCTCATAACCGACAACCGGCTGTTGGCCTGGGGCGCATGGGATGGCTCACATCTGGCGGCGCAATACAGCTGTCTGCGACATCATTTACACATCCCTAACCAATCATCACCTGTATTGGTGGGCATGAGCATCAATATGGCTGTCCACCCTGATTTTCGAGGTCAGGGACTGATCAAACAAGTTTCACAACCTGTTTACAAAGCCCTTAAAGGCCAGGGAGGCGTTGCTGGAGTTGGTTTTTCAAATGCTGAGGGAGTCAAAGTAGACCGACGCAGCAAAGGGTACGGCTACCGTGTTTTAGGACAGCTACAACCAACTCTGGCCTGGATTCGCTCTCAAGCTGGCGCAAATTCCCTCAAGCTGACAACGGAATGGCCTGACAAACCATTTACAGAACCGATCAATCCGCATCGCGTTTGCTTTCAGGTGACGCCGTCTTGGATTTTTCACCGTTATGCATTGCACCCCTTCCGCCACTACCCATTTGGGGTGTGGGAAACGGCCGTTTCCGTGCGTGGCCTCGTCGTCTTTCGGCCATTTCGACGAGGTCCGATTGCTGGCGTT
>QQUD01000286.1 GCA_008501785.1 Chloroflexota bacterium | reverse complement strand
CTATGCGCAAGAAAATAGCTTCGAGGTTTGTATGGCAGAACATGCAGCATCTGGGCAAATCGTGCAGCTCAGGGATGAAAACGGCCGTTCTCTCTGGAACAGCCACGCCGAACCATAAAACACTTTGCTGGAGTGGAGGCTTTAGCCGGAACCGTTCCAGCTAAAGCCTCCACTCCTCAAAAATTTATAATTTGTGTGCCAAATCAAAATCGGTTGTTATACTCCCCCGTTAATTAAAAATTCCCACTCAACAATGACAGGACGACAAAATGATTTCAAAAACAAATCGGTTGCGCCTGCTGGCAATCCAAAATCAATTCGCGGATAAAGTGCCCTTTTATTATGGTTGGATCATGCTGCCAATTGCGATGTTGGCACTCATAGCCACCAGCCCTGGGCAAACCTTTGGTGTATCTGCATTTAACTCATCACTTCGGGACGCACTGGGATTGACACACAGCCAGCTAACAGGGGCTTACATGCTAGGAACCTTACTGGCGGCCGCTCCACAGCCCTGGTTTGGAGCCATGATGGACCGATACGGCATTCGTCGTGTGATGATTATTGTCGTCATTTGTTTAGGGTTTGCTTGCCTGTTCATTTCACAAGTCCGCAATTTAACCATGTTGTTTATTGCCTTTTTCATCTTGCGTACATTTGGTCAGGGCGCATTAACCCTTTTAGCCACCAACACGCCAGCAATGTGGTTTCAACAACGATTGGGCAGAGTTGCTGCGTTGATGGGCGTGGGTGGTGCAGCAGCCACCGCCATCTTTCCCCCTTTTGTGCTGTGGCTGATTCGCCAAACAGATTGGCGCACTGCTTATGCAACACTAGGCGTCATTGTGTGGGTAATGATGCTGCCCCTGCTGTTAACCTTGTACCGCAACAAGCCTGAAGATGTCGGCCAACACATTGATGGAACGCACCCCATTTCAGACAAACAACCGGTGGCAAATGTTGAGGAAACGGCCGTTTCCCCCCATCCATCCTTCACACTCAAACAAGCCATGCGCAGTCGTGCCTACTGGATTTTTCTGTTCACATTTGCTTGTTGGGGGATGATTGTAACGGCCGTGACCTTCAACCTCTTCCCCCTCTTCGAATCCGCCGGACTAAGCGAACAAAACGCCGCCGCTACCTTCACCATCCTGGCGGGCATTTTGATTGTCACCCAACTTATCGGCGGCTGGCTAGCCGATAAAATGCGGTTAAATCAATTAGCATCCATCAGCCTTATCTTTCTCACTATAGCCATGCTATTTCTTGTCAATTTGCAAGCAGTCTGGATGGGTCAGGTATATGCTTTTTTTGCAGGATTGGGCCAGGGCTTTCTTGGCGCAGTCAACAACACAGTATGGGTTCGCTACTTTGGTCGCCAACATTTGGGCAAAGTTCGCGGCAGCGTTTGGACCGCAACCGTAGCCGGTTCCAGCCTGGGGCCATTTTTAATGGGCTTCACGTTCGATCAAACCGGCAGCTTTTCAATCTCACTCTGGGCGTTCACCGCCATCTTCGCCATTCTAATCGCCGCGACTCTATTCGGAACGCCCCCACATTCCAAACACACGGCTTAAAACAAACATATCATTTCGATGAGTCCTCGAAGAGAAATCCCTACGGCCTTAATTCAACAAGTCGTAGGGATTCCTCAGCAGACTTCGGAATGACAATTGTATAAGCAGTTTCTTCCATATGGTGTGCTGGTTTCTCCAACACAAGTTACTCGAAATAATAATTGTAGAAGTAACTATTTTAATCTACAAAAATAGCTCCCTACCCGTCTTCTTCCATATCTGTATAAAAAAATCATCACTCCACAATTGTAAACAGTAGGCCATCAGAACGGCCGTTTACCTCCGGAAAAAACTCTTCCTTCGCAAACGTAGGCCGCACTTGATACGTGCCCGGAATGGTTGTGTTCAGGAAGTACGTGTACTGGTATGTGCCAGCCGGTAAGAACTCCGACAGGAACACCACCCGATCATCACGGAACTCGATGCGGTTAAAGTACCACCAGCCCCAGTAGCCATAGCGATACTCGACATCCGTGCGCTGTGTGCCGGGGGCCAATGCCGTGCTGCTTGTCTCTAAACCGGGATCAACAGCTTCGGCACCTGCCGGAATCGGGTCTTCGATAACGGCGTACAGCAAGTTTTGTGGAACCGTAATTGACAATTCCACACGTACCTGCTCACCTGCATTGATTTGGTCAATCGGCTGGCACTGCTCTCGCTCTGGATTACAGTCGGCGTCGTAGTAGGTGCGCTGCACACTGATGCCGCGATTAACGGCCGTTACCATTGACGCATCAATAAAGCTATCCAACGCCATGCTGTAATATAAACGGCCGTTTCCCGCCCCACGCTCCACATCTACAAAATTCACATCATCCAGCAGCAAGCCAGCCACCGGAATTTCCACTTCTTGTGTGGTAGCCACATTGTCACGACTAAACGAACCATTCGTTACGCTTTCCAAATTCACATTTAGCCCGTAATCGTAATTCGCATCCAATTCACCTGTGTTTACCATCCACATCGCCAGCGCCTGAATACTCCACACCGATTCGTGTGTGGTAGGCCATGCACGGCCGTTTCTAGCCACCATCAACCAGCGCACCGCCTGCGGCAGCAGTTCATTACCCGCATCCAATCGCGTCAACGCATTGATCACAACGGCCGTTCCGCGAATATCACTGCTCAAATTAGCATAATCACGATTCGCATCCTGCCAATGTGCGCCCGTCGCACTCAAATTCGATGCATCATTCAAATCCGCAATGAGCGTTTGCATGGCATTGGGCGACGCACCGGCATTATCCATCGCCATCGCCAGCAGCGCCTTGGCATACGGGTCCATCAACACCCGATGTTCATCAAAATACGCACTCAGCAGCCCTGGCTCAGCCTGCCCCGTCACCGACAAAACGTACAGCATGAAAATTTGACGATTAACTTCCCAATTCTCACGCACCGACTCCGGCGACTCAAGCTGGCTAAACAGATACCCCCCAGCCCGACCAATCGCCGTTTCTGATACGGCATAGCCTGCTTCATCAGCTTGCGTCAATGCGTACAGCACATGCGTGGTCAAAAATGGTTGGCTGTTTTCGCTGTAACACCAGCCCCAGCCGCCATCTTGTTTTTGCAGATTGATTAGCTGCGGAACGGCCGTTTCCACCCGATCATTCAAACTCTTCAACAAATCAGGCTCATCCAGTTCCAGCACCGTAATCGCCTGCGCCATCACCGCATTCGACAGCAGTTGATCCGCAATGCCATACGCACAGTTCGGATTAATTTCACGTTCATTCGTCTCGGTCAATGCGTCCAACAAACCAGCCGCCAAAGATGGGCTGAGCTGCACATTCACGCTCCCTTGCCGCGTATCCACACCCTCAGGCAGCAAAATCGCTTCTACACGACGCCCAGCCTCATCAAGCACACCAGATGTCGCCACAATGTCTTCCGCGCTGTAGCGGTACACTGGAATTTGATTGTCTGGTCCTTCGCCAAAAGATGGCTTCGTGGCATCAGAGAAGCCGCCACCTTCCACGCGGAACGTCAAATCCACAAACGCTACATCCGGCACCGACACATCCCAATTGATCAACGTTTGCCCATTTGCAGGCACAGCCACGCGATAAATGGAATGCGATTCAGGGTTCAGACCTTCGGATTCCAATTCCACCCGCGCTTCAATTTCTGCACCAGTGTTATTGTTCACAATCGCGCCAATTTGCAGCGTGTCGCCCACCGTCATGAAGCGCGGCGTGACGGGTCGAATCAACAGCGGCAGCGATGTGACAATATCAACGCTGTTTTGCCCAACCAACGACGCTTCGGTAACGGCTTTACTGCTCAAGCGCCACGTTGTCAGCGTATCCGGCAGCGGAATGTCTACGGTAGCTTTCCCATTCACATCGGTGATGATGCTCGCTTCCCAAAATGCGGTATCCGGAAAGTCACGGCGCACGTCGTCATCTTCATCGCCTGCGGCTCGGTCCAGGGCGGTTTCGGGGGCAAAATCACCGCCACCACCACCCAGTCCACCACCTTCCAGCGGAATTTCTGGTTCAAGCCCTTCACCCGAAATGAAAAGACCCGATCCGACCTGCGAGCGATACGGCTGTCTCGCATAAAACGCTTCTAAAATTGGTAGCGCGTTATCTTCTTTCAAGGTAAGTACAGCCAAATCGACCAACGCCAGCGAAACATCAGCCTGAACAGGACTGCCGTTGTGGTCAGTGACTTGGATGTCGTAAACGGCCGTTTCACCCGGCATCAACTGCTCATCTTGCGGCGTTAACTTCACATCCAACGCCAACTGCTCCGGAGACACCACTAGCTCCGTAATGCCCAACCGAATATCAGCAAAACGGTTTGCTTCATTGTCCGGCGTCACGCCTTTAATGGCCGTCACCGACACAAATACATTTGGTGCGTACAGCGGGTCAATGGGAAGCGTAATCAGCTCGCTGCTGCCGTTGAGCGTAATCACACGCTGTTCGATTAAATCGCCACGTTCAATCGTCACCCAGGCATTCACCGGATCGGTGAACGGCGACTGCACCAAAATTTCTGCCGTGTCGCCAGGACGATATTCCTGCGCATCTGGCACCAAATCCATGCGCCGTTCACGCGGGTCTAAACGCCAGTTCACAAAACGGCTGTCTGTCACCCAAAGCAAGGTGCTGCTCAGATTCTTGCGACCACTGCCATCATCCACTTCGGCAACCACCAAATACGTGCCGCCCTCTGCGGGTGTAAAACTAGCTACGCCAGCTCCATCTAAACCCGTCCGCACGCGCTGGCTAGCAATTTCGGTATCCACTGCTTCCCACTGTGTGTAATACATGCCAAAATCGGTGGTTCGCGCCGGTTCCCACTCACGGCGGTAGAAAGTAACTACTACATTCCGCCCTGGCTCTGGCTCACCATCCCAATCAACCGATTGCAATTCCACTTCAACCTCATCCCCGGCGCGGAGAATGTAGTTGTCTACGCCAATACCCACATACGTTTCTGCGGCATGGAATGTAATGCTGGTACGGCTGGCCACCGGAAAGTTGGACAAATCGCTAACGCTGGCTTCGATATTGACGATACGGCTGCCAGCTTCCACATCTTTCAGCAAATCAGCGGGTAATGTGATCCTCAGATTCCCGTTTTCATCCGTCTTACCCTCGCCACTGATCAAAAAGTTGCCTTGTCCACCGCCACCAAAGAATGGTCCAATATCAACATAGAGAAAATCACCGCTATCACCATATTCCAAATACGGACCGGGCACATCGAGGCGGAACGGCTCTTCGAAAACGCTCCAATTCACCGGCAAATCAGCAGCTGGACCACCAAAAAAGTAGGCAGCCTCTAACACCACATCCACTTCCTCACCGCGCAAATTGTCGGTGGAAACTGGTGCCATCGTCACCAAAAACTCAGGTCAGCGATACTCAGCCACGCTAAATCCGCGTGTCACTTCGTAGCTAAAGCCGGGAAGTGTCATTTCGTAACGACCCAAAGCGGCCGTTTCTGGCATCACAAATTCACCGTTAAAGCTGCCGTCGATGTCAACGTCAACTTGCAGCGTTTCGTTCAACCCTTCATCACCAAAGTAGCTGGCAAGGTACAAATTGAGGTCTAATGTTTGCAGATCGGGGAGCGCGTAACGGCCGTAATTGTCATCCCTTACAATCCCCTTGAAATAAACCGTGTCGCCAGGGCGGTAAATGGGCCGGTCTGTGTAAATGTAGGCAAAGTGATCACTCGCTTTGCTCGTGTTAGCCGGAATGCCAAACGACCAGGGCGTCACGCCCGGATTCCACACGCTGCTGCCGATGCCAAACCCAGCTTGTCCGGCACTGTTGCTGACCACCGTCACGCCTGCCAGGTAATCGTTGAGCGAATCGTGCGGGAATGTGGCGAATCCGCTGTTATCGGAAACGGCCGTTCCCGCCTGCACACCCTGATCATTGTAAAGCGTCAAATTACGCCCAGCTACCGGCTGACCCGTTGCCAAATCCGTCACCCAGACATGCACCGCGCCAAACATCTCTTTCACAACAATGTTCGTATCAGCCACTACTAGCAGCTGCCGCTGATTTTGCCAATAACGCACATCCTCAGTCGTTTCGGGTGTTTGTACAGTGAGTAAATAAACACCCGTTGGCAGCACGCCCCCATCCGCCAAAGGCAGCGGCAGCAGGTCCACCACATCTTCTTCGGTTTCAATGGGACCGCTCCAGTTGCGTAATGGTGATGCTGCTGGTCGGTACTCTTGCAAATCGTATGGCCGCGTCAACAAATTCACCGGCAATCCCACATCAAACAGTTCCACATTCACGCTAGACACGTTGACGTGAATCAGTTCAACCTGGGTTTCGACAGCGGTACTCAGTTGAGCAATGCCCCCCGGCAGGTTAAACGATGCGACAGGCTGCCGTCCTGGTGTGGTAAAACTGAACAGGTACACTTCGCCGATTGTGTTGCCATACACATCTGATGCGTTTTTCAACACGCTGATTGTGTAGCGCGTATTCATTTCCATCCTGAAATCAGCGGACAGTTCATTGCTAAATTCATTATAAAAATAGCGTACTGTGCCTTCAGGTTCTGGGAAAATGCGGATTTTACGCTCAACATCTTCCGGGTCCATCGGCGAGGCAAAGCGAATGGTGAAACCACGCTGCCACCGGTCGGCCAACTGCCCATTGCGCGGAATCGTATCTATGACGGCGGGAGCCAACACGCTATAAAAATTGCTAGAAACAGCACTCGCTAAAGATGAGGAACCGTTAGCCGCACGAGCGGATACAGCAACGGACAATTGGTAGTTGGTTTGCAGGGTCATCGGGGTACGCGGTTTAAGCGTCACCACCCGATCTCCATCGGACCAACCAAATTCAAAATCGGGGGCAGGCTCTTCGCCAAAGCTGCGGATAGAAACGGCCGTTTCCACACTCTCTCGGTCCATCGGCATGTTAAATGTAATCGTCAATTCGCCATCCAACGGAATCGATTCAGCATTGTCTTCCGGGTCTATGCGAATCACTTCTGGCTGAACGGTTGTAAACTGCCAGCTAAACCCCTGTGGCAGCACTGCGCCTGTGATGTCGGTCAAATTAGGATCGACTTGAACTTGATAGGAAGTCGCTCCGGCCAATGTTGTTTCGGGCATGAAACGATAGATGCTGGTGGAAACCCATTCCCCCTTGCCTGCAAGCGGTGGAGCAAATTGCAGCGGGTCGGGCAAATCAGATTGCTGGCTAGCTGCAACCAACGGCACAACAGGCCGGTTAAACAACACCGTCACGGCAGAATCGGGCAAAACATCCTGGGTGCCATCTGCGGGAATAACTTGACTGACTTCTAAAAAGCCGACGGTTTGCAGTTGTAGTTCAACGGGGAGTTCGAGCGGGAGGCCATTGGTAGAAACGGCCGTATCGTCAATTCTAACCTTATAACTTTGGCGACGTTGCAACTGGTCTGGCGTAAAAATGAGCGTATCTGCACGCGGCCAGCTAAACGCACCATCAACAGCGCCACTGCCATCGGATGCTTCGATGCCAAAAGCCGCTTCCACAGAATCTTGTTCCATTGGCTGGTCAAAACGAATGGTAATGGCTCCATCGAGCAAGGTTTCTTCGCCGGGTGCAGGACTGCTGAAGACAACCTGGGGTGCCCAGTCAATTAACGTGGGGTCGATGGCGGAAACGGCCGTTTCTGTCCCGCTTTCAGTCGAACTGCCGGTTGGCGGGCGCGGGGTTGGTGTGTCTGCTGGTTCAGGAATTTCGGCCGTTGGCACAATTGTTGGCAATGGGGTTGGTTCTTCTTCCTCTCCACGTCCACACGCACCTAAAACAATTGGTAAAACGAACAATAAACCTAGGAAAAGCGCAATCTTTCTACGCATATTGTTTTCTCCGTTGAAGTTGCCCCAAAATGAATTTTGGGCTTGTTTGTAATTTTAGACGTCGAATTCATTCAATGGCTTATTGTACCCATTTTACATGTCTAATACCCGCATTATCACGTTTTGCAAATCTTCGAAACGAAATGGTTTCATAACAATGCCTTTGTAGCCGTAATTTTGATAATAGGCGAGCACCGGATCAGTTGCATAGCCACTAGACGCGATCATTTTTGCTTCTGGGTTAATTTCTAGAATTTTTTGCGCGGCTTCTGGCCCGCCCATGCCGCCGGGAATTGTTAAATCAGTGATGACAAGATCGTAGGGCGTACCACCCTCAAAACAATCTCGGTAAGCTGCAACCGCTTCACTGCCTTCTACTACAAAATGCCCTTCCATTCCCATCTCAGAAAGCATCGCCTCAATTACTTGTCGCACCACTTCTTCATCATCCATTACTAAAATCCGCGCTGAAGTAATAACAGATTCGGAATTTTCTAATAGCGATTGTGCCGTGCATGTCTGTTGCCCCCCCTGAACGGCTGGCAATTGCACTGCAAAGATTGTTCCGCGATCAAGGATGGAATCGACGGTGATACGGCCGTTATGCTTCGCAATAATTGAATGCGTAATTGCCAATCCCAAGCCGCTCCCTTTCTGTTTCGTTGAAAAGTATGGGTCAAAAATCTTATCCATATGTTGAGGTGCAATCCCATCCCCTTCATCTTGAATCATAATCTGCACAAACTTGCCATCAGGGATTTCAATATTTTGGGCAGAAATTGTGATCGCTCCGCCAGCAGGCATCGACTGCTCGGCATTGATGACTAGATTGCTTATCACCTGGCTTAGCTGACCTTTATCCGCGTTGACCAGCCACAAATCTGAAACAATATCTGTTTGCAGTTTGGCTCGGCTTCCTCGAATTGAAAATTGCGCGGTTTCGGTTATCACTTCGCCAATTGAAAGTGTTTCTTTTATCGGATCGCCTCCTTTGGCAAAGGTAAGCAGTTGTTTGGTTAAGTTCGTTGCGCTCTCCAATGATTTCCAGGCAGATGCAAGATAATTGTGTGATTTATGCTCGGGGGATAGAAAAAGCTTGGCTAATTCTAGATTACCAAAAAGGCCTGTCAACAAGTTGTTAAAATCGTGGGCAATCCCTCCGGCTAACATGCCCACTGATTCCAATTTTTTTACTTTTAATAGTTCTTGTTCTGTTCGTAGCTGCTCTGTCACATCCCGAAACACCAACACGACTCCCGTAATGTTGCCATCTGCATCCCGAATGGGTGCACCAGAGTCGGCGATTTGATATTCAGCACCATCTTTTGCCACGAGCACGGTGTCGTTTGCTAAACCTACTACATGACCAGTTTTCAATACTTTTCCCACCGGATTTTCAACCAGTTCGCTGGTGTGTGCATTGATGATGTGAAAAACGGCCGTTAACGGCTTCCCAACTGCCTCATTTCGTTTCCAACCGGTAAGGACTTCTGCCACAAAATTCATACGTGTCACATTGCCATCAACATCAGTTGAGACAACTGCATCTCCAATAGAGTTAATTGTGATGCGTAAATTTTCTTCACTTTCTCTAAGCGCTTCTTCTGCCAATCTACGCTCGGTAATATCCTGAATAGCACCATAAATGGCAACGGTCCTGCCCTGTTCCTCATCCCATTCTGGACGTCCATAATCACGCATCCATCGTATATTGCCACTTTTGGTAACAATTCGATACTCAACAACATTTGACTTTCCTTTCAAAAGAGCCTGGTATTGCCCCATAGGAATCGAAATATCCTCAGGGTAAATCATTGATTCCCAACCGCCACGAGCATGTAACTCATCTGCCGTGAACTCGGTAATTCTTTCTAGCGCGCCTGTAACCCATAGGCGAGTTAATTTCCCAAAAGAATCAACGTGAAAGGCGTAAGCATAATCGGATGTAAGTTCGGAGACAATTCGATAACGCTCCTGGCTTTGACGTAATGCGTCTTCTACCTGTCTATGGTCTGTGATGTCTATTGAAATACCAATAACGCCTATTATGTCCCCAGATTCATTTCGCATTGGCTCCAGACAGGTTTGAAAGGTGTAATTGTCCCAAGATTGCTCATAGGTCGCAGATTCACCTTTCAGAGCACGATGATGCGCAATAATTGGTAGATATTCCTTGTCATCGGTTTGAAAATACTCGAATAGTGTGCTACCAACGATTTGGTCAAGCTGCAAGTTCAATGAGGCCAGACCTGCACCTTGAGATGAAGTGAAACGGAGGTCTTTATTTGTTGTCCAAATAATAGCTCCTACCTGCTCAACTATCATGCTTAACCGTTGTTGACTCTTTCGCAACAAATCTTCGGCCTGCTTACGTTCGGTAATATCTCGGATTGCGGCAAATTGAACCCGACGACCTTGCCAATCAAAAGTTGTTGCCTTTATTTCAACAGGAAAGATTGTGCCATCCTTACGTCGATGGTAGCGGACTGATGTGTGTGTTTTGCCTTTACGAAACGCACGCACCGAAGCCTCAGGTTCTGCTGACAAATCATTGACTTTCATTTGCAACAATTCATCACGAGAAAAGCCATATTGGGTTACAGAAGCTCTGTTCGCATCCAATAATTGTAATGTCTCAGTATCTCCAAATAACAAAGCATCTGGTTCTATATCAAATAATTGTCGGTACCGCTCCTCGCTTTCTCGCAGCGCAATTTCTGCCTGTTTCCGGTCAAAAAGCTCTTGCTCTAAATTTCTTATCAAATCTCGCAATTGAGTCGTCATACTATTGAATGAGCTTCCTAATTGTCCAAACTCATCATTGCTTTTTACTGAAACCTGCTGCTCGAGCGCTCCGCTCATAATTTGACTAACTGTATCATTTAAAGACGTTAACGGAGCCACAATTCGATGACGGGTAAAATTTGTTGTTGCAAATAAGATGAAACCGACCCCAATTAAAGCAAGAAGAAAAAGAGAAACCGGGATTAATAGTGGTTTAAAAACTTCTATCAAAGGCTGCTCAATCACTGTATACCAGGGAACAATGTGCAACGATCTCGCTTTTGCTAAAACAGTCTGACCTTTTAGTCCAACATAATAACTTAACCCCGTGTCTTCAATTTCTGATGGTGTTTTACTAATTAGTTCTGTTAAATTTGGTCCAGTTTCAACAAGTTTTTGATTTCGAAACATGACGACCTGATCAGCATCATCGACAATATAGGCATATCCAGTTTCGCCTATTTGAATGTCGAGGGTTAAATTCCATAATTCGGTTAGATCGACTCTCGCTATCAGGATCCCAGTTGATAGGCCAATTTCATCTGTTGTTAAAGTGGCGATGTCTATAAACGGCCGTGTTTCCTCAAACATAACTGTCCCTATGCTAATCTGACCTGTTCCCGACAGGTTTTCTAGCCACAATTCTGTTTCCACTTCAGGCTTTGTTGAACGTCCTAATATCTGACGTTGTGCTACAACTCGACCATCCAGATCGGTAAGGAGCACCTCTACAATGGCCGGGTTTTGAGCTAAAGTTTGCAGCATAATCAGGTCAGGATCATCTACTGCGGAAATGACGGAACTTGTTGTTAATAGACTACTTTGTATATCCAAAAAAAATGACTCAAAAATTCTGGCAGCCTCAAAACTTTTTGCATCCATCCGAATCTGAACTTGTTGCAATGTGATAAAAATTGTTGTACCAATCGTTGCCAAAACGGCTAAAAAAGCAATCGAAGACAGCAGCATGACTCGATTCGTTAACTGTCCGGTAATAGAATTTGAGGGATTCTTCACAAATTGAGGTAATTTCATTTTATCTCAGCCTTGTTTTTCTGACTTTGGTGTTTTAGGCAGCATTTATTCAGAGGTTTAGGGATTATTCTCTATTTTTTCAATGCTTTCTTGTGTGTACATGGGAACGTCTGTAAAAAAGTGTGTTGGCTCAAACAGTTCGCCATTTTCTAAATGACGGATCATAAGCTGAACTGCGCGTCGGGCTTGTAAATCGGGCACTTGCGCAATTGATACAGAAATTTCCCCTGACCGGATCAATTCCAATGCTTCTGGCTGATACCCCCCGACCCCGGCAATAAGGATGCCTTCCCTTTCAGCTAATGCGACAGCCTGACTGGCCCCAATGGCAACCTGATCAACCACACCAATGATGGCATCTATCTCAGCATATTGCTCCAACCATGCCGCAGTCACATCCTGTCCTGCCTCAGGCGTCCAATCGGTATCATCTACATCAAGCACAGTAACATTGCTTTGGCTCAGCCCCTCTATAAACCCATTACGACGATCTATTGCATTTTGCTGTTGAGCGGGTCCACCTAAGATTAAAATGTTTCCTTGCCCATTTAATTTCTCAGCAACCCACAGCCCCAACCTCTTACCTACTGCTTGATTATCAAGACCTACAAAAGTTAACAATTGATCGCTATTAATTGGCGTCCCTTGCGCAATGACAGGAATTCCTGCTGCAATTGCTTTTTCAACGACTGGTACCAACCGGGTTGAATCCATTGGGCCAATTATGAGGCCATCAATATCTCCCTGTTCAATCAATTCAACCACAATTGCAATTTGTAGTTCAGCAAATTCCGGCACAGGTGGCGCATCGGGGCCAACAACAATCATTTCAACCTCAAAGTCTTGCCCTGCTTGCTTGGCCGCCTGCTGCACACTCATCCAATACGGCCGTTCTTGTTGAATTGACTTCACAACGTAGGCAATTTTCCATTGCCTGGTTGCTTTTATCTCGTCAAATCCACGATTAATCATCTCTTCGGCTGAATTTATTGTCTCTTTTACTTGTGCTCCTTCAGCCAAAGGCGCACGACCTGAATTTTGACAGCCCATTAAAATCAATCCAAGTGTCATATAAAACAGGGTTTTCGTTACTAATATTCGCGTTTTGTTATTCATAAGCGCTTAACCTGTGCACAATTTTGTTGGAAAAGTGAAACTTGTGTGATTTTACTGGAACTTGTATCGCAAAAATGAGGGGTTCAATGGAAACAGCCATTTGCTCAAGCTGATTGTAACAAGGTTTTTTTTATTGGGTCAACCACCCAGATTAGTAATTAATATTTTATTTGCCGCACAACAATGTGCCAGGGGAAGATTGTGGATTTTGCAAAGTGGTTCGAAGCTGGCCTTCGTTTAGACCTGAAAAAATTCGAATGTTTAGTTGAGAATGTTCATCGATCAACTGCAACATACTGTTTACCTTGCTTGCCATACCGCCGGTCACGTCAGTGCCTCGTGACCCACCAAGTGCTGAGGCTATTTCCGGTAAACTTTCACGCGTGATTTTAGGTATAATTGTTCCATTTTGATCCAATACGCCCGCTGTCTCGCCTGCTAACAGCAGCCATGATGGTTGCAATGTTTCGGCCACAGCCATCATCACTTCCTCGGTAGAAATAATCGTACCGCCTCGAACTGTGTCGAAAGCCACATCACCATGAACGACTGGTAACAATCCAGCATCAAGGGCGTGTTGGATAGGTGTGGTGGCGATTTGGGCAATACGGCCGTTTTCACACACCACCGATGCCGAAGGCTGCAAAGTAAGGGCTGGCACACCGGCTTCTTGCAGTGCATCTACCACAATCCGATTTAAACGAGCCGCCGCACTGCTAACTTCAGAAAAACCAGCCCACTCGGACGGAGAGGAAACGCCCTGGCGGGTTCCGTATTTGGCAGCAGCTACATGTCCAAACGAGCCACTGCCATGACCCATCAGCAATTTAATCTCAGGATTTGTTTGGCGAAAGTCAGCAATTTCTTGACACAAGCGAGTGAGCACATCGAAACGGACAGCTTCGACGCTGGTTTTATCGGTGATGAGGGAGCCGCCGAGTTTGAGGAAGGTGAGAGAAGTCATACGAATAATGAATTGTGAATAATGAATTGTGAATTGTGAATGAATAGATTGTTCACAAATTCAATTCGTTATTCGATATTGTTTTTGATGAAGGATACGGCCGTTTCTGGCGTATCAGCAAAATTCAGTAAGGCCAAGTGTGGTTCACGAATGTACTGCGGATCGTTGAAGGTAGTGATAGTGTTTTGCCAGAGATCGCCGAGTAGAACTAACGGCCGTTTACTCATCTCACCCGCCTGCAAAAAGCTCCACGCCAGCGACATTTCAGACAAGGTGCCAATGCCACCCGGCAGCACGATCATGCCATCATTTTTTGTTACCAAATGTATCAGCCGGTCACGCAAGGTCACATAGCGAATTTCTTCTGTGATCCATTCGTTCGGGCCAATTGGACGGAATTGCTCGATTTGGTCTGAGGTAACGCCAATGACATGCCCCCCGGCTGCGGCGGCACCTTGAGAAACGGCCGTCATCGTGCCGATGTACCCACCAGTTGCCACAGCAAAGCCAGCTTCTGCCAGCAATCTGCCAACTGTATGGGCTTCATCGTATGGCTGGCTCCCCGGTTTAGGTGCTGAACTTCCAAATACTGAAATGACTTTTCGCATGGCGAACCTCACAAGTTTTTCCGTTTAAGACAAGTGGTGGGGATCATACCAAGCTGGGAGTAAAGAAGCTAATCAGCCTGTCAGCAAGTCAGCTTGTCAGCAAACCAAAGTGTTGGGCAAGGAGAACAGCCGTTTCATCAATCGTGCATGTGCCGTCGGTGGTGAAGAGAGTGAGGTGGGAAACGGCCGTTTCTGCCGCCACCCATTTTGCAAAGGCCACATCTCGGTCCATCCAGTTGCGAAATGCAACATCAGGATTGCGGCACGTCTGTAAAATGTCGTGAATCCAGGTCCGTTTGGCATACGTTTCGCGTTGAAATGGTTCAGTCGGTACCATCCAGGCAGCTTGATTTGGTGAAGCCAGCAGCGGAACCACCAGTTCCGGCATGAGCGCTGCGCCTTCTGCCAAAATAGGTTTATCCTGTGGCAATTGACCCAAATCGGCCAAGATCATGCTAAATTCCTCACGGTAAATCTCAATCTCTTCAGCAACTTGGGTGGCGACAGGACGCATCCAAATATCATCCCACGCCATGTTTGTGATTTTGTGGAAGGTGGGGTGGGAAACGGCCGTAACCTGCTGTGCATAACGTTCAAACGCATCCTCACAATTGTAAGAAACCAACCCAAACCGCTCAAC
>QQUD01000781.1 GCA_008501785.1 Chloroflexota bacterium | reverse complement strand
CGCCGGTATCCTGAGTGGCAAGATTTCACGCATCCCCAGTTTGTAAAAGATGAAATTGCATACAAGCAAGCCACGATCAGCAAAGCGGCTGAATTGCTGAGTAAATCAGCAGTGAATGCGCTGATTGCGAAGGGTGAATTTGACGAATTTGTAGAACGCGTGGATAAAATTGCGCGAGATAACAACATGTTGTGGCGCAATGTGCCGTCGGCGGGAGATACGGCCGTTTTCACCCACCCCTCCCTCGACAAACCCACCTTTTGCACCCAAATCCGCAACCTGCTCTACGGCGACCGCCCCACACCCGAACGCCTAAACACATTTAGCAGCTACCTCACCCAGCAAAAGCTGCCCAACAAATGGCCGCTGCCCACCTACTTGCTGTTCATCTGCCATCCAGACCGCGAAATGTTCATCAAACCACGCACCGCAGAATGGCTGCTCAAATTTATGGGAAGCCCGCAGCGCATTGTCAGCCCACCAAACGGCCAAACATATGCCGATGTCAAGCGAATTTCAAATTCGCTATACGAATCTTTGGGCGAGTTTGGGGTACGCGACATGGTTGATGTACAAAGTTTTATTTGGGTATGTGCGCGTGAGGGAAAAGGCGTAACAGGAAGGCTCAATGCCAAAGGGCAAGTTGATTTAGACATTCCTCCCACCACGCCAACTAAACAAACACATTACGAAATGTCAGCCACACCTGCATTTATACAAGAGTCCAACACAATGGATGAATATATTCTGCAAAAACACCCGGCTTATTCACTAGATGATTGTGTAAATGATACTGGCATTGATGCTGATGAGATTAGCCGCTGGATTCGTGCCATCCACCGCAAGGGGCAGGCCATTTTTTATGGCCCTCCTGGCACTAGCAAAACGTTTGTCGCCAGCAAAGTCGCCCAGCATTTGGTGAATGAAGGTGATGGCCTGCTGGAACTGGTGCAATTTCATCCGGCGTATGCGTATGAGGATTTTATTCAGGGAATACGGCCGTTAACCCTAACCAACCAACTCACCTACCAACTTGTCCCCGGCCGGTTTTTACAATTTTGCCAAAAAGCACAGCAGCGCACCGGCATATGTATATTGATTATTGACGAAATTAATCGAGCCAATCTAGCCTCAGTTTTTGGTGAATTAATGTATTTGCTAGAATATCGTGAAGCATCAATCCCGCTGGCTGGTGGCGGCACGTTCCACATTCCGGCCAATGTCCGCATTTTAGGAACGATGAACACGGCAGACCGGTCGATTGCGCTGGTAGACCATGCGCTGCGGCGGCGGTTCGCTTTTGTGCATTTGGGGCCGAATATGGCCGTTCTCCACCACTACCACAAAAACACCAATTTCAACCCCGCTCCCCTCATCACCATCCTAGATCGCCTCAATCGCACCATCAACGACCCGCATTACCTCGTCGGCCACAGTTACTTCCTGCACCCTGACTTATCTATCCAACTCCCAGACATCTGGCAAATGGAAATTGAACCGTATCTTGAAGAATACTTTTTTGACCAACCGAATCAGGTGGATGCGTTTCGATGGGCGAAGATTCGCAAGCAAGTAGAATAGGGGCAAGGGTGCAGGGGGCAAGGAAGAGGGTCCGTTATCTCGTCACTCGCCGCGCAGCCAGTTGAATAGTTTGCCGATGGCGTTTTGGGGGCGTTGGCCATGGATAACGGCCGTTTGTCCATTAATCGTCACATCATACACGTTGTCGTCAAGCTTGTAGTGGGCAATCCACATCGGGAGCAGCAGCAATTTAAATGACTCAATGACTAAACCATTGGAGTGGAGCCGTAAATCTTTAACGTATCCCCTAGAACCTGTCACAGAATCAGGGTTTTTTCGCAGACGTTTCAGCACTTGTCGCCGCCCTTGCAGTGAGGCATCTGCCAGAGGCAGTTGATAACGCTCCGCAGGCCAATCAGCCAGATACCGTGAATCGTAAGCCGTGAGTGCTTTAAAGTCGAAGCTGTCTAACCCTTTCACTAAATTTTTTGCTAACTTTTTGCTGCCAGGAACCATCACATCGTCAAAAAAGATGAGACGATTGCCATTGGCGGGGACCCAATCATCTCCCTTTTTCACAAACCCACTCCATTTCAGTTCCCCGCCTACGTCAAATGTCCAAATCGGCAAATAAATGCCTATAATCGGCGACACGCCGGGACGTTCAATGCGATGTTGCTTGAACCAGCTTCGCAGCGCCATCCGTGCTTTATCTTCGTCAACCGCGAATGGCAGCAGCGCGTGCGGTGGCATAATTTCATGTGATTCGGCCGTTTCTGTTACATAAACACCATCACAGTAGGGGCACGTCACCGACAAGGTTTCCGGCGTTAGCACAAAATCAACGGCACAGTTGGCACATTGAAAGGTGCGTGTGTTGACTGGCTGCAAATGTCCCTTTGCCATAGACAGCGCGGCTGTGAAATCTTGTTCAAATGCACCCTGCCCGAATTGAGCGTCAGGCTTTGGTTCAGCAGCTTCACTTAACGTTTGCGTAAAGCCACAAAATTCGCATTTCAGCGATTCACCATCGGGTGTGTAGTTCATACGGCCGTTACACTGCATACACACAAATTGTTCAGCTTCCGCTTCCAATGGGCCAGTTTGTTTGGTGGCTTTGATTTGATCGGGATTGATGATGTCTTCTTTTTTTAAACGGCCGTCTATAATTGCCATGCCCCGCCGCGCCAAGCCATGCGTTGGATTCAGCACCAACACTTGCTCCAAACAAACACGTTTATCGGCCAAATCGTCAAACACTTTACTCAACCAAATCCAGGCTTCAACTTTCTCATTCATTGGTGCATCGCGACGCAATACACCGGCAAGCGCGAAATAGGCTTCGTCATTCTCACCCGCTTTTGCGGCACCAACCCCTTGCGCCAATAAAATCCGCGTGCCCGAACGCGTCTGGTCTGAATCGTCTTTGATGTCACTCATCATAGACAATTCGTGCAGCAGGTCTTTGACCTTGGGGCGGGGGCGTTCTATCGGTTCTTTGTAGCCACACCGCTCGCAGATGCGAAAACGGCCGTTTGGCGAAAAATAAAGCGTTGCTTGACAATCAGGGCATTGGTTATTCATAACAATATTGTAAACAGAGATTTCCACATTGTCATTCATACCAACGTCCCGACAAAAAAAATTTTTTGCGGGAACATTTACAATTTTATGCTATCATTGTGCAAATTGGACAGTTAACCAATTCACACAAATCCGCAATTCAATATCTGGAAGAGAGATCATTGCGCCGCACAATTCGCAAAATGCTCAATAAAAAGCATGGAGCCTGCAAAGATGGTTAATGAAACACCCCAACTTAACAACAACCATACACACACTATCATGGTTATTGATGATGAAGAGCCGGTACGCGAAGCCGTCAAAGATATTCTCGAACTGGTCCAAATCAATGTTTTGCAGGCTGAAGATGGACAAACCGGCATTGAAATGTATCGACAACAAGGCGCAAAAATTGAACTAATCTTGCTCGATCTTTCGATGCCCGGCATGAATGGTGAAGAAGTGTTCCACATCTTACGCCAGATAAATCCTGATATTCGCATCTTGTTGTCCTCAGGATTTAATGAAACAGAGGTGACAGCTCGTCTTGCGGGTCAAAACATTACTGGCTTTATCCAAAAACCGTATACACTAGATACTTTAATCGATAAGGTCCAACAATATTTAGATTGATTCAATAAAAATTATGGTCGCGAAAAATTCCAATCAGCATCAGGTGTTGGCCGTCGTAAATCGAAAAGGCGGCGTGGGGAAAACAACCACTTCTATCAATCTTGCACACGGACTGTCTCGCAAACTGCTGCGCATCGTTGCTCCCAAAGCTGTCCACAAAATACAAGATGTCGAAAATCTGTA
>QQUD01000752.1 GCA_008501785.1 Chloroflexota bacterium | reverse complement strand
AAAAAATGGTTGGAAAAAAAGTCGTGGAAAGACTTAATGGTGTCTTTGAAGAGCCGGGTCGCGGAGGGAAAGGAAAGGTGGAGTTTTTGGTTAACCTAAAGGGTGGGGCGGAAGGGGGGAAGGCCTGAGTGAAAAAGGTGATTAAAAGGTTGCGGAAACAGTTACAAGATGCAGGGATGCAACCTATAGCGAATGATCCCCTGATTGAATGATGATAGGCATGCAATTTATTGTTTAGAAGTCGATTTCTATACGGATATTAATCAACAAAAATTGTAATGGTCAGCAATTACTCGAAACTGTCATTCCCGCGCAGGCGGGAATCTATTCCCCTGTCTTCACAGGGGCAGGCTCTCTTGTAAAAGATGGTTTTCTGCCTGTGCAGGAATGACAATTAGAGGTAATGTGTTTCAACTAACTGTTGCCCATTACACTTTTCCCTTCGCTTAATACACATGGGGCGTTTATTTTAAACGCCCTTCCCGATTTTCAAATAAGCGTGCGCAATCATGAAGACAGTGTTGTCGGCTCAGTTGCGATTCGTAAAGGTCATATTTTGCAGCTAATCATCCTGGGCACAGTGAGCATGCTTGTCTTGCTTACTGGACTCTGGCGTTTTGGAGTGCAGGCTT
This sequence comes from Chloroflexota bacterium, assembly GCA_008501785.1. The sequence continues at coordinate 3,277 of QQUD01000752.1, read as the reverse complement.
TAGCCGGGTCACATAGGGTGGTTTGACCCGGCTAAAGCCTCTACTCCGACCCCCAAATGTGGATTTCGCCAGAGTCCAATTGCGTATCTTTGTCTATTTGCTGGCTGAAAATTTGGGGATTTTTCGACGGGTGACACGGTCGTTTGTCTGGTCGTGTCAGGCAGGGGGCAGCTAGATTTTGGTAAACTAACGCCTTTTGCCCCTTGCCTGGCACAACTCACGCGAACTATTTGTCAGCTTGCATTGCTTCGTATACTCGCTGCGGTGTGAAGGGAATGCGGCGCAAACGTGCACCGGTGGCATTAAAAACGGCGTTGGCTATTGCTGGAGCTACGCCATCCTTCGGAATTTCGGCCATTGCTTTGGCGCCAAAGGGGCCGGTTGGCTCGTTGGTTTGTACTAAAATTGCCTTCATCCACGGCATCTCATCGGCGCGGTAGATGTGGTAAGGGCCAAACTGGTCGTTGACCATCTTGCCTGTTTCATCGTAGACCATTTCTTCGCAGTGGCCGTAACCGAGGGCTTGTACCAGACCGCCTTCAATTTGGCCGCTGGCGGTGATTGGGTTAATGGGCACGCCACCATCTACCGCCATTACCAGTTTGGTGACGGTGACTTGTCCCGTTTCTGTGTCCACTTCTACTTCGGCAAACTGCCCTGCAAATGGGGGTGGAGAGTCGAAGCTGACGTGGCTTGCTGTTGACATAATCTGGCGCTGGTCTTCTTGGTGCAAACTGTGCAGGGCGATGGCTTCGAGGCTGACAGAACGGCCGTTTCCCGCCACCGCATGTTTGTTCTCCAGCCTAATGTTTTTCCAGTCGTCCATCTCCAGCATGAGCGCGGCGCGTTCCTTGATTTGTTCGGCGACTTGTTCGGCGGCTTTTTTAACGGCCGTTCCCGAAATATACGTCGTGCTGCTGGCATAGGCTCCCGTATCAAATGGCGTCATGTCCGTATCGCTAGAATACATGATGATGTCTTCCAGCGGCACACCAAGCACCTCGGCGGCAATCTGGCCCAGCACTGTATCAGAGCCTGTGCCTAAGTCGGTGGCGCCAACCAGCACATTAAATGAGCCGTCATCATTGATTTTTATCGATGCACCGGCCATGTCCAGTCCAGGAATAGCTGTGCCATGCATGCACATGGCTGCACCCAAACCGCGTTTGATATGTGGTTTACCGGGTACATCTTGCCAACCCGCTGCATATTTGCGGTCCCATTTAATCGCCTTCATGCCTTGTTCAAAGCACTCATTCAGGCCACAAGATTGGATGATGGGTACTTCGATAACTGTCTCTTTTTCGCCTTCGCCCAGGTGTGGCGCAATCGGCATGCCATCACCGGCCTGCACCCAATTTTTGCGGCGCAGTTCAATGCTGTCGATGTTCATCGTGTGCGCAATCTCTTCCAAATGGCTTTCCAGTGCAAAGAGTGCCTGCGGACCACCATAACCGCGATACGCGCCGGGGACCGGTAAATTCGTGTAGGCAACGATGCAATCAAATTCCCGATTGGTGCAGTTATAACTGCTTAAGCCGCGTAAGCCCGTCACCGTTTGCACGGTCAAGCCATGTGTGCCGAATGCGCCCGTATTGGCAACAACAGTGAATTTTTGACTGTGCAGCGTGCCATCGGCCATTACGCCTGTTTTCCAGGTAATGGTTTGTGGATGGCGGGTGCGGCTGCTGCGGAACTCTTCGGAACGGGTCAGTTCAAGCCGTACTGGACGACCTGTGGCGATGGTCAAATGGCCCACGATGTCTTCCAACAGCATTTCCTGCTTCACGCCAAAACCGCCACCGATGCGTGGTTTGATCACACGAATGCGGCGTGGGGGCAAACCCAACAGCGGGGCCACCATGCGACGCACGTGGAATGGCACTTGGGTTGAGGTGCGAATCACCAGCCGTTCATCGGCATCCCACCAGCTAATCGCGATGTGTGGTTCGATGGGTGTTTGCTGTACCTGATGCACGTAGTAATTGTGTTCAAACACGTGGTCGGCTTCGGCAAACCCTTTTTCAACGTCGCCGACTTCGGCTTCGATGTGATGTACGATGTTACGGCTGGCGTCGTGGATGTCTTCGGTGTCATCTTCGTCGTGGATGATGGGTGCGCCGGGTTTGATGGCGTCGTTTTCGTCAAAAACGGCGGGTAAGATTTCGTATTCGACATGAATTTTCTTGAGCGCCTCTTCGGCTATCTCAACGGTATCGGCGGCGACAGCGGCGACCCGATCTCCAACAAAACGCACTTTGGTATCGAAGCTAACTTGATCGAGCGGTGGTGGATTGGGGTAGCTTTGACCGCCGGACGCGTATTTGACGCGCTTGATGTTTTTGTAATGGATGACGGCGTGAACACCAGCCATTGCCAGCGCTTCGCTGTCGTCGATGTCTAGGATGCGGGCGTGGGCGTGGGGGCTGGTGAGCAGCTTGGCGTAGAGCATGCCGCGCATTTCGATGTCATCGACGAAGGCGGGATTGCCTTTGGTGAGCTTGACGGCATCGACTTTGGTTTCGGGTTTGCCGACAACGGCCGTTTCTGGAATATTGCTCTTCAACAAAATATCCGTTTGTGGTTTGGTTTGCGTTTGGGTGCCATTGCCCCCCGCCATTTCTGGTCCTTCTTGCGGTTCATCGTCCGATTGGGGCGATTCCATAAAATAGCTGGCATCGACAATTTCTGGCCCTTCGTATGGCTCAACATCTTCGCCACGCAGGTAGGCGGCGGCTCGTAAAATGGCTTCAACGACTTTGAGATACCCCGTTTCACGACAGAGAATGCCCGACAATGCCTCACGCACTTCGGCTTCGGTTGGGTTGAGCGTTTGGGCGAGCAGCGCTTTGGCAGCCAAAATCATGGCGGGTGTCGAGTAGCCAGACTGAATTGCGCCGGTTTCCACAAATGCTTTTTGAATGGGGTGTAGTTGGTCAACGCCGCTGTTTAAACTTTCGACGGTTTCGATAGTGTGACCAACGGCTTGACCGACCAGCATGGTTTCGCTGTTGACCAGTTTGCCATCGAGCAAAATGGCCGCCGCGCCGGTGCTGCCGTCGGCGCTGCCAAAGCGGACGCTGAAAAAGCCAGCCTGTCGCAGCGCATTTAATAATGTGTCAGTGGGGGAAGTATGTAGGGGGTGGGATTTCCCATTAATGTGTAAAGTGACATTCATCAAGTTCTTCCTTTTCTAGCAGACTAAGGGAGAAGTTGAAATAAGAGGAATTGGTCGCAGATTAACGCGGATAACCGCTGATAAGAAAGGTTTTTAAGC
>QQUD01000926.1 GCA_008501785.1 Chloroflexota bacterium | reverse complement strand
AACGATACTCACCACCAGCCGCCGCCCGTTTCCCCATCGACCATGCATAAAACTCATCAATGTCCGCATTCAGCCATTCATCACCCATCCAGCGCAGCTGTTCCTGTAACTTTTTAATCTCAGTTTCCAGCTTGTCCAGCTTGACAGTTAAATGCCCAACCTGCTTGCGCAGCTTAAACTCAAATGCATTAATCGCCGCCAACCGGTCCGCGAGTTCAGCTTCCTTTTCCACCAGCCGCCCGCGTACCTCATCTAGCAGCTTTTCCAGTTCTTCAACTTGCTCACGCCAATCAGTGCGGGCCTGGGTTATGTTTTTCTCCATCTGTTCTACATCATCCAGTTTTGTATATTTGAATATTGGTATATTAGTTTATTGGTATATTTCCAATTTCCCAATATACAAATAAACCAATATACCAATACACCATTCCACACCAAATGGCAATGCCCAATTTGAAAGAAATGGCATCCCGTGGGAAAGAAAGAAGGGCTTTCTCTTCCCCCGCTAACCGTTCTTAATCAGCGCATACTCCATACTATCCGTCAGCGCTCGCCAGCTTGCTTCAATAATATTCGTGCTGGCTCCCACCGTGCTCCACGACTGATTGCCAAAACGGCTGTCGATGAGCACGCGAGTAGTGGCGGCGGTCGCATTTTCGCCATCCAAAATGCGAACCTTGTAATCAGCCAGCTTTAGGCTGCTTAACTGCGGATACACATTTATCAACGCTTTACGCAAAGCCGCATCCAGCGCATTAACCGGACCATTCCCTTCAGCAACCGTGTGCATCTGTTTGGGACCGACGCGTACTTTAACGATGGCTTCGGCGCTCAACCCTTTGCGGCGGCGCTGCTGCACCGTCACCGAATAATCCATCACTTCAAACGATGGCACATAAGCGGGATGCGTCCGGCGCAGCATCATTTCGACCGATGCTTCGGCTCCTTCAAACGTGAACCCACCTGCTTCTAGCTCTTTAATTTGTGTTAAAACCTGCTTCAGGTCTAGACTTTCTGTTTCCAGGCCAAAATCCTTTGCTTTGTCAACCAGATTGCCACGTCCAGACAGTTCGGATACCACGCTGCGCTGCACATTTCCAATGAGTTCTGGCTCGATGTGCTGGTAGCTGAGTGGGTTTTTGAGCATGGCAGCTACGTGAATGCCGCCTTTGTGAGCAAATGCACTACCGCCGACGAACGGATAGTGATCGTCATGGTCTAAATTTGCGACTTCGGCAACGTAGCGGGAAAGCTCGGTCAGGTCTTTTAGTTTCTCATCGGGTACGCATTGATGCCCCATTTTGAGCTGGATGTCGGGGATGACGCTGCACAAATTGGCATTGGCAACCCGTTCACCGTAGCCGTTGATTGTTCCCTGTACCTGAACTGCACCAGCTTTGACTGCTGCCAGCGTGTTTGCCACGCCCAGACCGCCATCGTCATGTGTGTGGATGCCTATTTGAATCCGAGGTCCGACTGCCTGCCGCACCTCTTTCATGATTTCTTCGACTTCCCAGGGAAGTGTGCCACCGTTGGTGTCACAAAGGACGACGGAATCTGCGCCGTTGACAACGGCCGTTTTGATCGTCGCAATCGCATATTCAGGGTTAGCTTTGTAGCCGTCAAAAAAGTGTTCGCCATCATAGACGATCTCGCGCCCCTTGCTTTTGCAGTAGGCCACACTGTCACCGATCATCGCCAGATTTTCTTCCATGCTGGTTTGCAGCACATCTTCCACATGCAAATCCCAGCTTTTGCCAACCAGCGTCACCACAGGCGTTTCTGCATCAATCAGTAATTTGAGGTTGATGTCTTCTTCTGGGAGCGTGTTTTTGCGCCGCGTGCTGCCGAATGCGGTGACTTTGGCATGTTTCAGTTCCAATGATTTAACGCGGCGGAAAAATTCAACATCCTTGGGATTAGAACCGGGCCATCCCCCTTCGATGTAATGGACGCCAAACTCATCCAGTTTTTGCGCGATTTTTAGTTTGTCATCAAGTGATAAAGAGATACCTTCGCGCTGAGTGCCGTCGCGAAGGGTGGTGTCATAAAGGAATATTTGAGTCATTGTTACTCCAAAGAGAAACCCGGTTTTTTCAAAAAACCGGGTTTCTATGTGTTATGCGCTTGTGTCTATGCGGGCGGGATGCGCTTGCTCGTACTGAGCCACAAGCGCATCCTGTTTAAGTAAGTATCCAAGTTGATCGACGCCTTCGAGCATACAAGTTTTGCTAAAGTTGTCGATGGGGAAGTTGACGGAACGGCCGTCAGGCAAGGTCAATGTCTGTGCCTCCAAATCAATTGCAACTTGTGTATGCGGGTCTTCTTCTACCAGGCTCATGAGCTGCTTGTGTGTGTCCTCATCTACGATCACCGGCAGCAGGCTGTTTTTCAGCGAATTGTTACGAAAAATGTCCGCAAACGAGGTGCTGATGATTGCCTGGAAGCCATGATCCATCAGCGACCAGGGCGCATGTTCACGGCTAGAGCCGCAGCCAAAGTTGTCGCCAGCCAGCAGCACTTGTGCGCCCTTTGCTTCTGGTGTGTTCAGCGGAAAATCTGCCTTCGCCGTGCCATCTTCGTTGTAGCGCCAGTGGAAAAATAGGTTTTTGCCCAGACCAGCTTTGCTAATCGTCTTCAAAAACTGCGCCGGAATAATTTGATCGGTATCAATATTTTCAGTTGGTATTGCCACCATGTGGCTGTTTAATGTTGTAAATGGTTGCATAAGTGTCTCTTTCTTAGACCCTAAGGGTTTTCAAAACCCTTAGGGTCTGGGATTTATCCCATCACAAACCGAAATCCACTTGCCGTCACGTGTGGTTGCGGTGCAACGGCGCGTGGCTGCGGCTGGGCTTCGGAAATGTGGATGATGCCGTCATTTTGTAGGCTTTCGATAAACTCAGGTTTGAACCAGTGGTCCAGTATGACTTCATCTTTAAAGTAATTGGTTGATTTGAAGAGTAAACGGCCGTATCGTTCCAACATCACATCTTTAATCAAAGTGCGAATGCCAATCGCTGGCAGCATCTCTTTTTTGATGCGATATTTATTGTCGCCAGTGAGCGGAATGTAAAGCTGACCGTGACTGTCACCGTACACCTCATCTGCCGTCTCAATCGACTCACGCACGACCCCATCTAACCCAAATCCGCGAAATTGTGATAAATCGCCGACAATCACCAACGACGTCACCGCATCGACTTGATGCAAAAGCTGCTTCAAAAACTCGGTGGATAACATCACTTTGGCTTGATAGGTTGGATTTTTCATAAGTTTACTCCAGAAATTTATTACAAAGGAACAAAGATACAAAGATACAAAGAAGAAAAAGAAAACCCTTTGTTCCTTTCTTCCTTTGTGTCTTTGTATTAAATTCTTCAACTCAAAGTCCTTACATCTGTGACTACGCCAGTAACGGCCGTTGCCGCTGCTGTCAGTGGGCTGGCTAAAAATGTGCGTCCGCCCTTGCCCTGGCGACCTTCAAAGTTGCGGTTGCTGGTGCTGACAGCGTATTGACCTGGTTCTAGTTGGTCGCCATTCATGGCGATGCACATGCTGCATCCTGCTTCGCGCCATTCTGCGCCAGCTTCTTTGAAGACGGTGTCCAGACCTTCTGATTCGGCCTGTTGCTTCACACCTTGCGAACCGGGTACGATCATTACGCGCACGTCATCTTTCACTTTGCGACCTTTGAACACTTCTGCTGCCTGTCGCAAGTCTGAAATGCGTGAATTGGTGCAGCTGCCGATGAAAACAACATCCACAGGTTGACCGAGAAGCTGCCGCCCAGGTTGCAAATCCATGTAGCCCAGCGCCTTTTCTATCGTCTGCCGTTCGCTAATGTTGCCAATCGTCATTGGATCGGGAATGGTTTCGGTGATTTTCATGCCCATGCCTGGATTGGTGCC
>QQUD01000516.1 GCA_008501785.1 Chloroflexota bacterium | reverse complement strand
AAGAAATGCGGGCGGCAATCGGCAAAGAAAAACGTGAGCCGACCCTTGAAGACACAAATGAAGAGATAGAAACGGCCGTTTTAGCTAAACTCGGCGACCGCGTTCATGAAATTTTCGCTGCCCACACAGATCGGCACGAACGAAATGAAGCAATGGACACACTGCGAGAAGAGATCGTTGACGGTTTTGTCGAAGAAGATGAAACGACAGACCCGAAAGCCGTTCGTGAAGCAATTTCCAAGAAAATCAAAGAAGTTGTGCGTCGCCGCATTTTAGATGATGGCATTCGCCCTGATGGACGTGACTTCACGACAATACGAGCATTATCCTCAGATATCCGCATCAGCCCCCGCGCACACGGCTCCGGCCTCTTCAAGCGCGGCGAAACACAGGTGCTCTCCCTCGCCACCTTGGGCACACCACGGGAAGCCCAAAAGCTAGACGGATTAACCGCAACCACACCTACCCGCCGCTACATGCATCACTACAACTTCCCGCCATTCTCCACCGGCGAAACCTGGTTCCTGCGCGGACCCAAACGGCGCGAAATCGGTCATGGCGCACTGGCAGAAACCGCACTCTTGCCCATGATTCCATCAGAAGAAGATTTCCCCTACACCATCCGCGTTGTCTCCGAGGTGCTTTCCTCCAACGGCAGCACCAGCCAGGCCAGCGTTTGCGCTTCCAGTCTGGCACTGATGGACTGCGGTGTACCGCTCAAGCGCCCTGTTGCCGGTGTGGCCATGGGTCTCGTCACCGATGGCGAAAAATTCGCTGTCCTCACCGACATTCAAGGCATGGAAGACCACTTGGGCGACATGGACTTCAAAGTCGCTGGTACATCTGACGGCATCACTGCTTTGCAAATGGACATCAAAATTTCCGGTTTGTCGATGGAATTGATGAGTCAAGCACTCGAACAAGCACGCGTCGGTCGTCTTGAAATTCTAGACTCCATGCTGGAAACCATTTCCGAACCAAACACAGAAATGAGTCCGTTCGCTCCGCGCATGTTAACTGTCAAAGTTGACCCCGACAAAATCGGTGCGGTTATTGGTAAGGGTGGCGCAACCATTCGCAGCCTGGAAGAAACCTTCGAAGTTTCCATCGACATCCAAGAAGATGGAACCATCTTCGTTGCTGGTTCGGATGGGGCAAAAGCAGAACAAGCAGTTACCCAAATCGAAGGTATTACGCGCGAAGTCGAACCAGGACAAATTTACACTGGCAAAGTTGTCCGCACAACCGATTTTGGGGCCTTTATCGAACTGATTCCTGGCACAGACGGTTTGGTTCATATCTCACAAATCTCCTCAGAACATTTGCAACGTGTCGAAGACGCCCTGCAAGTTGGGGATGAGGCGATGGTGATGGTCACAGACGTGACACCAGAAGGCAAAGTACGCCTTTCCCGTAAAGCCGTTCTCGAAAATTGGACGCTGGACGAGGCACGCGCTGATGATGCACCAAAACCGCGTGGCGACCGTCGTGGCGGTGGCCGTGGTGGCGACCGTCGTGGTGGTGGCCGTGGTGGCGACCGTCGTGGTGGTGGCCGTGGTGGCGACCGTCGTGGTGGTGGTCGTCGTTAATTAATCTATCATGCAGGTGGAATGATGTACATTCCACCTGCTTTTTCTCTCTAGCATAAAATCACAACAGTTCACCATTAATCCTAAAATAATCAAAAGAAATAGCTAAAAAATGACTACACAACCTCCCGCCAGTTCACCCCCCTGGAGTACGACTAGCAAACGGCTCGTCTGGTTAGTTTTGTTTGGGTTGGCGACTTTAGTCATTTTTCGTGTGCGCGCTTTACTGCTGCCGCTGATCATGGCAATGATCCTAGCCTATTTGATCAATCCCCTCATTCAGCTAATCGTTCGCCGCACACGCGTAAACCGCCTCCTTGCTATCGCCATTGCTTACCTTATTTTAATCGCAGCCCTCGTCTATATTCCCGTGAGCGTCATCTCCCCAATTGTTAATCAAATAAACGCCTTCATTCAAAACACACCTGAATATATTGATCAAATTGGTGAATTTTTTCAAGAACCCATTGTTATTTTTGACGTGGTAGAAATTCCCATCGACCAACTTTATCTGAATCAATCCTTTTCATCGTTGAGCAGCACGATTGTTGACCTGGTACAAAACGTTGGCGGACAAACGTTGGCGATCTTTGGCAGTCTGGCAACGGCAACCTTGTCCACAGTTGGCTGGACATTTATGGTCTTGTTTTTATCTTTTTACCTTGTCAAAGATCACCAACAGCTATTTCAAGGGATTGTGCAACTAGTTCCAATTGAGTATCAAAACGACTTTTTACGACTCACCCGCCAAATCAACATCACGTGGCACTCGTTTTTGCGCGGACAATTGGTGCTTTGTCTGGCCGTTGGCGTCATCTTTTTTGTAATTGCGCTAATTATTGATCTGCCAAATGCGCTAATTTTGGCTGTGATTGCTGGCGTAATGGAGCTAATTCCTACTTTTGGCCCTATTTTGGCAGCAATTCCAGCCGTGCTGGTAGCGCTGCTCCAATCAGATGCCAGTTGGGTGGGACAATTGATGACGCCATTTTGGTTTGGCGTGTTGATGGCCATTATTTATGGAATTATTTATCAATTTGAAAATTATGTGTTGGTGCCGCGCATTATTGGGCATCATTTAAAACTGCATCCGTTGGCAGTGGTGATAGGGGTGTTGGCTGGCGCTAGCATTGCCGGTGTTTTGGGCATTTTGTTGGCCGCACCGGTCATTGCCACATTGCGGTTGATTTTACGCTACATTTATTGGAAACTTACTGACCAGGAACCTTTTCCAGATTTTGAAACGCGTCCACCGCCAAAATCGAAAAGAATCCAGGAAATCAATCAATTAATTGGAAAGATGATTTTAAAACCGTTCAAACTAAATGGTTTTACTCATAAAGAAAAAAAGAGGAATGATAATGGATGAAAATTTTGAGCCAGACGTGATTGCTGAAACAGAAAACTTTGCTATCTGGCGCAGTGAAGAAGAAGAAGGATATGTGTATCACATGGAATTGGGTGGTGTCACGCTACACATTCAATCAGAAGAATGGGAAGAGGTGTTGACGCTGTTTAAAAGTATTGAGTAGCATCGTAACCGTAGGGCAAGACGCTGTCTTGCCCCTGACAAAACGGCGTTTTGTCCTACGAAAGTATGAATCAGGAGGTATCGTGCCATGAGTGGGGAGAATGGGGTTGAATATATTCCGATGATTCGGGATTTGGCGATGGAGGATCGGCCACGCGAGCGTTTGCAGAGTGTGGGGGCGCAAGCTGTATCAACGGCCGAATTGCTAGCCATTGTGATGCGAACCGGTGTGGGGGGTGAAAATGTGCTGCGATTAGCCGAACGGCTATTAGCAACTTTTAAAAATTTGCCCGGTGTTTCACGTGCATCACTCTCTGAATTGATGACAGTAAAAGGGATTGGTCCGGCAAAAGCATCTGAAATAAAGGCTGCATTGGAAATTGGACGACGCCTAATGGCGACATCACCCGAAGAAAAGCTGCGGATTACATCACCGGGCGATGCGGCTAATTTGCTCATGTCTGAGATGGCTTTTCTAGAACAAGAGCATTTACGCGTGATTTTGTTGGATACACGCAATCGGGTACTGCAATCACCGACGATTTATATTGGCAGCTTGAACACATCGGTGGTGCGTGTTGGTGAACTGTTTCGGGCTGCGATTAAGGAAAATGCGGCAGCTGTGATTGTGGCGCATAATCATCCCTCTGGTGATCCATCGCCGTCCCTTGAAGATATTAGGGTGACGCGCAATATTGTGCAAGCGGGAAAACTGTTGGATATTGAAGTATTGGATCATATGGTGATTGGTCACAATAAATTTGTATCGTTAAAAGAACGTGGATCAGGAT
>QQUD01000116.1 GCA_008501785.1 Chloroflexota bacterium | reverse complement strand
GCTGCTACACAACGAGCGGCGGAGGCGGCGGCGGAGGAGGCGGCAGCGCGGGCGGCGGCGCAGGAGGAATTGCGGGCGGCGCAGGCGGCGGCGCTGGCGGCAGAGGCGGAGGCAGCGCGGGCGGCGGAGGACGTGCGGGAGATACAGGCGGCTCTGGAGGCGGTGCAAGCGGCGGAGGTGGAGGTAGCGCTGGCGGAGGTGGAGGTGAAAGAAGCAGTGGAAGAAGCAGAGGTTAAAATGCGTGTAGAAGCAGCAGCAAGCATTCCTGTCGACCTGAAATTAAACGGGGGACTTGTTTTAGAAAACAGCCCAATCGGCACCACAGTAGGCAATTTCACAACTGTAATAGAGGTGAGTAGATCCATTGATACCAATTTTGTATATAGTTTAGTTTCAGGGGAAGGTGACAATGATTATATGGCTTTTGCCATTAATGGTAATGAACTGGTATCAGCAGTAACTTTCGACTACGAAGCGCAAAGTTTATATAACATTGGTGTACAAATCGCTGATGAATATGGCAATTCATTTTTCCAATCTTTTTCAATTCTTATTATAGATGCAAATGATCCGCCAAGTTTCACGAGCACGCCCATTACAATTGTCGAACCAACAAAACAATATGTATATGATATCCGCACGGAAGATGTCGATATTGGCAGTAAGCTCATTATCAGCAGTACAGGGAAGTTACCTGATTGGCTTATTTTAACTGATAATGGCGATGGTACAGCTACTTTGATTGGAGAGCCAGAGAACGAAGATATTGGCGAATACATAATTTCTTTGCATGTAATTGACGAACTTGGAGTGTTTAACACACAAAAATTTACTATTGTTGTTACGGATTTGAATGATCGACCGGTTGCTTCTGTTTTGGTCGGTCTTCGGACCGTGCCAGTTCACTTCTTTGGTTTTTGAACTTGTAAAGTAAAGGCCCATTTCCATGTAATGCACCGAGAAAATTACAATTACTTTCTATTTTCCCGGTGCAACTTCTCAAATTGATATTGGAACTATTTATTGATCTTTTCTTGCAAGTAAGCTAACAGCTTATCAACCGGCACACGCACCTGCTCTGTTGTGTCGCGGTCGCGGACGGTGACGGTGTTGTCCTCCATTGTGTCGAAGTCAACGGTGACGCAGAATGGGGTGCCGATTTCGTCCTGGTAGTAGTAGCGTTTACCAATATTGCCGCGTTCGTCCCATACAGTTGTGAAATGGTCGGTGAGTTGCTCAAAAATGCCTTGCGCCTTTTCAACTAGTGCCGGTTTGTTTTTCAACAGCGGGAAGACAGCTACTTTGTATGGCGCTAACGACGGTTTGAACTTCAACACTGTGCGCTTGTTCTCTTCATCGCGCCAGTAGGCATCGGCCAGCAGCATCAAAAAGACGCGGTTGACGCCCAAGGCAGGCTCAATCACATGCGGCACAAACCGTTCGCCGGTCGTCTGATTCATGTATTGCAGCTTCTTGCCTGAATGCTCGATGTGCTGATTCATGTCGTAATCGGTGCGGTACGCAATGCCCCACAGCTCTTTGTATCCAAATGGGAAATTGTAATCGAGGTCATACGTCTCTTTGCTGTAGAAGCTGCGTTCTTTGTCTGAGTGACGTCGCCAGCGCAAATTTTCAGGATCCACACCCAAAGTCTCCACCACAAATTGCCACATACTTTCCTGCCAAGATTTGAACATCTCTTCCCAATCTGTTTCGCGGTGGTCAAAGAAATACTCAATCTCAGCTTGTTCAAATTCGAGCGTACGGAACACAAATTGGCCAGTGGTGATTTCGTTGCGGAAGCTTTTGCCAATTTGGGCAATCCCAAATGGCAGCTTGACGCGGGTCGAGTCAAGTATCTGTTTGAAGTTGGAGAAAATACCCTGTGCAGTTTCCCCACGCAAATACACTTTTGATTTTTCACCCGCAACCACACCAATTTCAGATTCAAACAAGATATTGAACTCTTTCGGTGACGTTACATCATTGCCATCAGGGCTTTTGATTTTGTGTTCAACAATGAGCGCTGCCATATCTTCAGTACTTAGCTCTTCCACCTCAATATCAATCACACCTGGGTTTGCTTCCATCCACATTTCGATCAGGTGGTCGGCACGGTAGCGCTTATTCGTCTTTTTGTCTTCCACCAGTGGGTCGGTGAACGAGGAAACGTGGCCAGATGCGACCCATGTTTGTGGGTGCAGCAAGATTTGTGAGTCTACACCCACCATGTCCTGCCGTTTGCGCACCATTTCTCGCCACCACAAATCGCGGATATTGCGCAGCAGTTCAGACCCTAACGGGCCATAATCATACGAACTGGCTAAACCACCATAAATTTCAGATGTTGGATACACAAAGCCACGCCGTTTTGCCAACGAGACCAGGGTTTCTAAGGTTAAATCGTTGCTCATCATTCTACCTCTCATATGCAGGACGATTTTGAAAATCGTCTTACAGATTGACAATAAAAAACCGCCCGCTGCAACGCACGGTTTGCGTTGCAGGGACGGCTCAGATTTCGAGTCGCGGTTCCACCCTGCTTCCATAATATTGATTTTGGAAGACCAAAATCAATTTACGGCTCTTTGTTTGGGTTTGCAGCTCCCGCTTGCCAAAGGCGTTCATTGCTGCTTTATTTTGTTACCGGCGCGTATTCTAGCTGTACCTGTTCAGAAGTCAAGGAAATCTCAGACTAAATTATTTTTGAGTGTGAAGGGGACGGCATCGGTACGGCGAAGACGCTGGCAAGATGACGGTGTGCAAAATTATTGAAGATGATGCTGGAATCGACTTACGTGTCGATGGCGACTGGACCGCTCCATGGGAAGTTAAGCACCCAGAAGACGCAGAATAAACGCAAAGTCAAGCGAGCATGATAAGCTGACACCATAATCACCTTGTCAGTCAGCTAAAGCTCTCTGCAGCTCATAATGTTCTATCAAGACAAGTTGAACCCTATGACTACGTTCAACAACTAATGTCCTCTGCTAACCAAGTCTAAATAGATTCACGTACAACTTGAGCCATTTCAAAGGCGCGGCTTTCAGCAGTGCCGGTATGTGCTGTAGCGTCCATCAAATTACGTATTTGGTCAGCTGGCAGGTGTTGGTTGATACGTACATCGTTTACCAGTAGATCGACGAGTGGATTAGAATTGCCTTCGCGTAAAACGGCCCAGGCCTGCAGGCTGGCTTCACGAATCCATTCGTGCCCATCTTGGCGGCTGCCGCCAGCGGCGACGAGGGCCATGAGTACGCGCTCTGTGGCGGCGAAGGGGCCGTAGATGCCCATGTTACGGGAAACGGCCGTTTCATCCACCACCATTTCCTGCACCACCCGCGTGCCGCGTTTGATTAGTTCATCCGTCGCCATAAATCCTTCCGCCAAAAAGATGCGCCGGTTAGCCGAGTCGTCCAGGCTGCGTTCTAAAATTGCCTGACTGGCATTGTCCCAAGCCACCGCAGGCAGTCCAGCCACATACCGCGCCAGCGAACAAATATTTTCAGTGTTGATCGGATTGCGCTTGAATGGCATCGCCGACGACCCCACCTGTTTTTTACCAAACGGCTCTGCCCACTCACCAAATGGTGGCGACTGCAACACACGAAAGTCCAACGCAAATTTGTGCAGCGAGGCGGCTATACCAGCCAGCACTTGCATCACTTTTAGGTCTTGCTGTCGCGTGTACGTTTGAGTTGCTATCCGAAACATTGGTAAGTTTAATTCCCCCATCGCAATCGCTTCCATCTCTTGGGCAGTCATGTTGCTGCTATTCAGCAGCTCATCATAGCTGGCCTGTGTACCAACTGCGCCTTTGAGTCCTTTCCCTCTGAGGTTGGAAATTAGCGATTGGAGATTTTTGTAATCTTCGAGCAAATCTTGGGCATAAACAGCGAATCGGTAGCCAAGTG
>QQUD01000331.1 GCA_008501785.1 Chloroflexota bacterium | reverse complement strand
TTTCCCCCCACTTCCACGTCCCCCGCGCAGCATCTCAAACGCAGCAGCTGCCAACCACTCCTCCTTAGCTGTCACTGGATTTGGCTGCCAATCTGGTAGGTGCTCTTGCAAATAATTAGTGCTGGTGCTGCCTGACAAAAATGTGGGTTCTTGCAAAATTGCCAACAGATAAGGGATGTTTGTGGTAACGCCGAGAACGGCCGTTTCCCTCAACGCCTGCACCATCTTCCGAATTGCTTCTGGCCGATTTTGCCCCCAGGCGATCACCTTTGCCAACATTGGATCATAGTAAGGTGTAACTTGAGAACCCGTTTCAATACCATCATCAACACGCACACCGGGGCCGGTGGGTGGACGATACAATGAAATTTCACCAATCGATGGCAAAAATTGCCTCGCTGGGTCTTCCGCATACACACGGCATTCAATCGCATGACCGCGCTGCTCAATGTCGGATTGCGTAAATGGCAGTTCCTCACCAGCAGCAATACGGATTTGCCACACCGCCAAGTCCATACCTGTGACCAGTTCTGTGATAGGATGCTCGACCTGCAGCCGCGTGTTCATTTCCAGAAAATAAAATTTACCCTCACCATCTACAATAAATTCCACCGTGCCCGCATTGATGTAGTTAACGTTTTCTGCCAGCGAAACGGCCGCTTCCGCCATACGCTGCCGCAGCCCATCATCCTGAATCACTGGGGCCGGACTTTCTTCAACGATTTTTTGGTGTCGCCGCTGAATCGAACATTCACGCTCAAACAAATGCAGCACGTTCCCGTGCGAATCGGCCAAAATTTGTATCTCGACATGGTGAATTTCGGTAAAATATTTTTCGACTAAAATATGATCATCACCAAAAGAGGAGTGCGCCTCACGCTGCGCCGCCTGTACGGCATCTGCCAGATCATTTTCTGACCAAACCACACGCATGCCTTTGCCTCCCCCTCCTGCACTCGCTTTAATCAATACCGGATAGCGCATTTCACCAACGGCAGTTTGCAGTTCATCCAAAGACAGTCCAGCCGCATCGATACCGGGCACAACCGGCACACCTGCCTGCTGTGCTACTTTTCGGGCAAATGCTTTGCTGCCCATTTGGCGCATGGCGGTTGCTGTGGGGCCAATAAACGTGAACCCCCGTTCAGCACAAGCCGCAGCAAAAGCTGCATTTTCACTAAGAAAGCCATAACCTGGGTGAATAGCTTCTGCACCGCTGCGGCGGGCAATGGTGAAAATAGCTTCTTGATCGAGGTAGGTGGAAACGGCCGTAACACCCTGCAAAGGGTAACTCTCATCAGCCAAACGCACCCAGGGCGCACCGGCATCCGCTTCAGAATAAATAGCGACCGCCTGAATACCCAATTCGTGACATGCTTTTATCAACCGGTTGGCAATTTCGCCCCGATTTACAATCAAAATTTTCTCAAAGAGCTGGTGGGATTTGGGAGTTGTCATGGTGCAATTGTAATGAGAGACGAAACGGCCGTCCAACAATTGCCAAATCTAATAGATAGTTTACGTTTATGAATCCTGCCACAGAGTTTTTTGATCAAATCGCATCTCTGTTACACTTGGACAAATTTTTTGAATCAAGTTAGGATGCAAATATGCACAGTAACACGCCTAAACACAAACCAGAAATCATGAGTCCTGCGGGATATTGGCCTCAATTGCACGCGGCTATAGAAGCGGGTGCAGATGCAGTTTATTTTGGACTCAACCATTTCTCTGCCAGAGCTAAAGTGGGATTTACGCTCACTGAACTACCTGAAGTGATGCACACCCTGCACCAGCGCGGCGTGAAAGGGTATGTAACGTTTAATACATTGATTTTTGACCATGAACTGAAAACGGCCGTTTCCATCCTCCCCCAAATTGCCAGCGCAGGTGCCGACTCGATCATCGTGCAGGATATTGGCATTGCCAAAATGGCGCAGCAAATCGTCCCAGACTTGGATATCCACGGCAGCACCCAAATGAGCATCACCAGCGCCGAAGGCATCAAGCTAGCGCAGCAATTTGGCGTCAGTCGCGTTGTTTTAGCTAGAGAACTCTCTCTAAACGAAGTACGCACGATTCGCACCCAAACAGATTGCGAACTGGAAATGTTTGTACATGGCGCACTGTGTGTTTCGTATTCAGGCCAATGCTTCTCTTCCGAAGCATGGGGTGGTCGCAGCGCCAATCGAGGCAAATGTGCGCAGGCGTGTCGTTTGCCATACGAAATGATTGTCGATGACCAATTAAAACCGTTGGGCGATGCCCGCTACTTGCTTTCACCTGGCGATTTATACGCGCTGCACCAAATTCCAGAAATCGTAACCATTGGCATTTCGGCGCTGAAAATTGAAGGGCGCTACAAAGATGAAAATTATGTGGCGCTGGCAACGCAGGCCTATCGCAAAGCGGTTGATGAAGCGTGGGCGGGCCAAAAATTGAGCATCACGCCGCAAGAAGAATTGCAGCTAGAGCAGGTTTATTCGCGTGGATTGGGCGAGCATTTTGTGAATGGCACGAATCATCAGCAGGTAGTAAACGGCCGTTCTCCCGGTCATCGCGGTGTGCTCATGGGGCGCGTGGTGCAAGTTTCCACCAACCATGTGCTAATTGAGCCAAACAAAACGCATCATATTTCTCCGCTGAAAGCGGGTGATGGGGTGGTTTTTGATGCAGCCGACTGGCGCAGCCCAGAACAGCCAGAGGAAGGTGGCCGCATTTTTCATGTGAAAGTGGTTAGAAACGGCCGTTTAACCCTCGACTTCGGCAATCGCATGATCGATTTCAGCCGCATACGAAAAGGTGATTTGCTGTGGCGTACACACGATCCTGATTTGGACAAAGCGGTTAAGCCATTGACACAAGCAAACACGCCCTTACACAAGCAGCCGCTACATGTACAGGTGATTGCCCATGAAGGCGCAATTTTGCAATCTATTTGGAAACTAAAAAATCATTCTGAAATCCAAATTACCATTCAATCTGATGAGCCGCTGGCAGCCGCACAAAATCGAGCAGTTTCAGTAGATTTTATACGCAAACAGCTAGGACGGCTGGGCAATACAGCGTATGAGTTGGCTGAATTGGATGTGGATGTAAGGGAACGGCCGTTTATCCCTGCCTCCCTCCTCAACAACATCCGCCGTCAAGCCGTTGCACAACTCATTGCAAACCAAAGCCAGCCCAAACCAACAACCATTCACAATCCAGCACAAATATTGCAATCATCCATGCCACAAACCAGCAACATCCAGGTTGACAAAACAGTGCAATCTCCGCAGATTCACTTGCTGGTACGAACCTCGGCGCAATTAGACACAGCGATTCAACTGAATCCCGACAGCATTACACTTGACTACCTGGATTTGTACGGATTGCGGCCTGCCGTTGAGGCTGTGCAAGCAGCAGGCATCACCGCCCGCGTTGCCAGTCCGCGTATCCTCAAACCAAAAGAACAGCGCATAATCAATTTTTTGCTGAAGCTGAACTGTCAGATTGTGGTGCGCTCAGCCGGTTTACTGCAAGCGTTAACCGAAAATGAGACGCGACACGCATTGATTGGAGATTTCAGTCTGAATGCGGCAAATGCGCTGACGACAGACACGTTCCTCAAACTGGGAATTGAGCGCGTCACGCCAACCCATGATTTGAATGGGGACCAAATCACCGAGTTAGCCCAAAACATTGGTGCAGAGCAGTTGGAAGTGGTTGCGTATCATCATCTGCCAGTTTTCCATACGGAGCACTGTGTTTTTTGCCGTTTCCTTTCTGAGGGCACGAGTATTAAAGATTGTGGCAAGCATTGTGAGTCGGATAAGGTGGCGTTGAAGGATAGAAACGGCCGTTCTCACCCCGCCATGGCCGATGTCGGCTGCCGAAACACCGTGTTTGGCGCCGAAGCCCAAGAAGCATGC
>QQUD01001131.1 GCA_008501785.1 Chloroflexota bacterium | reverse complement strand
GCCGGGAAGACCCAGAACAAAATAAGGAAGAAATTTGTCATGCAATTGTCATTCCGAGGTCTGCCGAGGAATCTTGCTTTGAGGCAGAGGGTTCTTGACAGACACGAAGCAAGATTTCTCACTCCGCAGACTGCGTTCGAAATGACAACTTTCTTAGTAGAACCTGTGCTGAGACCCTGCGAAGTATCCTCTGAGAAATCCCTGGCATTTTTGCCGTACAGATCATCGGGATTTCTCTTCGAGGACTCATCGAAATGACGTTAGCTTCTCTGTGAAACGCTGTGCCCCCTTGTGTATCTCCGTGTTCCTCTTCTCTCCCTCCTCACTCACTCGGATAAAAGTAAACGTCAGTCGGTTTGAACTTGCTCAGGCGGCGGAAACGGCCGTTTACCTTCATCCCAATCCAATCCAACCCCGCAGCCTCCGGTTCAACCCCAATCAACCGCGCCAGGAACAACGTATCCACACCTGGGAATTCCACCAATGCCAACACATATGGACACTCCGGCAAAAATTCCTCACTGCCAAAATGGCAAACTGTGAAGGCGTGAACCGTGCCTTCTGCCTGAATTTCTACCCATTCCGTCTCATTGCCGCTGTCCATGTCGTGACCGCGTGGAGTGGCGTAGGTGTAGCCGGTTTCGGGGTCGCGGGTAATGAGGAAACGGCCGTTGCTCAACCCTGCAAAAAACGGCGAGTCCTGTCCATACGAATGCAAGTACGTGACATTATAAGGCTGCTCAATCAAAATCGGCGACATCTGCTTCAATGCTGCCAACGTATCTTCATCCAATTCCGTCGGAAACGGCACATTGTGCATCACAAAACCGCCAAATGTTTCATCCATCTTCTTTTTATTAGTCATGATCACACCTCCCGCTCCAAAATACTCACCGTCACATACGTTCCCGTGCCTGCGTGCGAATGAATCGCGCCTCGACGCGGATTCTCAATTTGCAGCGTAGGATTGTCAAAATGTTGGTCAATCGTGCCCTGTAACTGCCAAATCGCAAACACACCCTGCATCAATCCCGTCGCCCCCACCGGATGTCCACATGCAATCAAACCACCACTCGGATTAACTGGACAAACCGGTACTTCCGGCAAATCCAATCCATACTCAATTCCGGGCATAAACGACTTCCCCGATGCTGCAAAACTGCCACCCTCCCCGTATCGGCACAATCCCATGTCTTCATACGTCTGGATTTCGGAACTGGTGTACGCATCATGCAGTTCGATAAAATCCAGCTCATGCAGCGGATCGGTGATGCCAGCGTGAGCGTAGGCTTGTTTCGACCCCATGCGCCCAGCGCGGAAAGAATGGATGCCGGGGTAGCGGAACCCTTTTTCCCATAGATTTTGGTAGTAGGTGTGAGTAACGGCCGTATCCTCACAAGGCAACAAATTGTGACGCAAAAACGTCTCAAAATCCTGGTGCGGTCGGTCCGCCATCCGCATCGCATCCGTGCCACGCCCAATGCCAGTCACCTTCACCAACGGACGCGGCACCATCCCACCAGCCCGTTCCAGCTTTCGCAGCCCCTCTTCGCTGCACAATATCGTCGCTGCTGCCCCATCCGACATCACACAAATATCCAAACGTGTTAACGGCCAAGCCACCATCGGCGCATTGCGCACATCATCAATTGTCAACCGCTGCCGCTTTTGCGAGTATGGATTGTAATTGGCATTCATGTGATTTTTCACAGACACATGCGCCATCTGCGCCGGTGTCGTGCCAAACTCCTTCATGTGCCGCGTCACCATCATCGCGTAATAACCCGAGTAAAAACCACCCACCGGATAATCAAAGCTCACATCAGACGCCAGCGCAATGAACTCATTTCCTTTCCAGGTAGCCACATGGCTCATCGTCTCAAATCCATACGCTAAACAAACATCCATGTAGCCAGACGCGACCGCTTTCCACGCTTCCTGGAAGCAAATACCACCCGTTGCGCCACCTCCTTCAACACGATGTCCCGGTTTTGGGCACAATCCCAAATAATCCTGCACCATAATGCCAGCCATTAACTGCCGCGAAAAATGGTCTGAAAAATAGGACGCTACACTGCCATCAACCACTTCGATAAATTGGCGATGCGTCATTCCCAAATCTTCAAGCGCATAATCGTATGCTTCTTTGACAACTGCTTGAAATGTTTTATCGGGACGCGCTTTCGCAAATTTACTCACCCCACCCGAAATCGCATAAACCGTTCGCATGAATTTCCTCCTAAAGAAACTTCACCACAGAGGGCGCAGAGGCTGTAGAGAAAGAAAAAAGTTGCACTCATCTATGGCAAGTTTTCACTCACACGGTTTTAAAAATGGAAAATGTGGATAATTTGGTTGGGTATCTTTTGATGAGGAATCAGGATGTGGAAGGAAAGGAAAGGCGGCTAAGATGAAAGATGCCAAACCATATCAATAGTTTAGCAAATTTGTTGTTTAAACTAAAGTGAATTTCATCTGTTTGGTCACAAAGTGCGTCGCACTTCGGAAAGTGCGACGCACTTAGAATGCTACGCTTCATTCAACTTCAACGTAATTGCCGGGGCTTTGAAATCAACTTTGCGATGTGTTCCATCACAAAATGGCTTGTTTGAGGATTGTCCACAGCGGCACAATGCCATCATACTGCCGCTGGTTGTTTGTTCATTGCCATCAGCATCTGTGTACGTTGCCGTTCCTGGAACCAAATATGGGCCATCTTCTCGTGCGGTTACTTCGTTTGCCATTTCAAACTCCTTTTATCGTTTGATTGCTCGTTTTTTAATAATTGTTGTTTGCCAATCTTGATGATAACAACAGCTAGAAAAATCTTACTTATATTAATCTAGCATTTATCGTAGGCCGGTCAGGCTGCGAGCAATGACCATGCGTTGAATCTCGCTTGTTCCTTCGTAAATCTCGGTGATTTTGGCATCACGGAAGTAGCGTTCAATAGGCATTTCTTTGCTATAACCCATACCGCCATGAATCTGCACAGCCTCTTTGGCACAATAATTCGCTGTCTCACTGGCAAACAGTTTCGCCATGCTGGCTTCCAACGAATAACGTGCCCCGGTTTTCTTTGATGATGCCTTTGCTAAACAGGCCTGGTAAATGAGCAATCGACTGGCTTCAACTTTACATTTCATATCGGCCAGCTTTTGCTGAATCATTTGGAACTGTCCGATTTTTTGCCCAAACGCTTCCCGTTCTTTGGAATAAGCGATACTGGCTTCTAAAGATGCCTCTGCAATGCCTAATGCTTGTGAGGCAATGCCAATGCGCCCTGCATCCAGCACAGTCATCGCTATTTTGAAGCCATCCCCTTCATTGCCAAGGCGATTTTCAACCGGGCATTCGAAGTTGTCAAACATGATTTCGCTGGTGGCGCTGGCACGAATGCCTAATTTCGGCTCTTTTTTGCCCCGTGCAAACCCTGGTTTGTCGGTTTCGATAATAAAAGCGGTCACACCTTTATGCTTTTTCTCAGGCTGCGTCATCGTAAACACGACAATAATGTCGGCGTAAGGGGCAGATGTCACCCATGATTTTGTGCCATTGATGGTGTAATGGGTGCCAGCTTCGTTGAGCACAGCGCGGCTTTTCATCGTACCTGCATCGCTGCCACTCATTGGCTCAGTCAAGCTGTATGCGCCAATCTTTTCACCCCCGGCAACCGGAACAACATATTTCTGCTTTTGCTCTTCAGTGCCAAATTTCAGGATGCCGTGGCAGTAAAGCGAATTGTTGACAGACATGACCGTGCCATGACTGGCGTCTGCTTTACAAATTTCGGTTAATGCCAACGCGTAGGCCAACGTGTCCATGCCAACACCGCCATACTCTTCTGGCACTTCGATGCCCATAAACCCCAACTGCCCCATCTGGCGTACGGTTTCAATGGGAAAATCACCCGTTTCATCAT
>QQUD01000782.1 GCA_008501785.1 Chloroflexota bacterium | reverse complement strand
GAATATAGTAATTGCGGTCCGCATTCGTCATGCCAGGAAGGCGTACCGTCGGATCAAAGTTGTTAAACCATTGGTCCAACAGTTGTTCCGTGTTCGTGGTGTCAATCTCGCTTTCAGCCATGCCGTTGCCAACCAGCCACTCTTGAATCGCTAGACGGTCTTCGTCATTCAATCTGCTGGCAATGCGCTTTGCCTCGGCATCGTCAAGATTGAGCGTGTAATGAGTCGAACCAATGCTGTCGTACACATTTACGTAAATGCCAGGTTCAAAAAACGTACCCTGCCCGATAATCTCTAAAGGCGGGTCTGTGATGATTAGTGGATACACAAGCACAACGAGCAAAATTGCAGCAAAAATGGTAAAGCCAGTGTTAAATTTGCCTGAGCTAAAAATTTGGTTTAGTAAATGTTTCATAACTGCATCCTTCCTTAATCAGCCTGAGCCGCTTTAATGCGCGGATCGAGGATGCCGTAAATCATCTCAAGGAGAAAGTTTGCAGCCAACACCATGAGTGTGATGATCAAAGTGGTAGCTGAAATGAGGGGGTAGTCTTGACCGAGAACGGCCGTTAAAATCGTCGAACCCAGCCCGGGATAGCTAAAAATAATTTCCGCTACCAAAGCCCCACCAACCATCGTACCAATCGACAATGCCAACCCCGTTATCTGCGGCAGCATCGCATTCCGAAAGACGTACCGGACAATCTTGCTGTCTTTGATGCCCATGAAGCGGCTATATTTTACATAATCCGCATTCAGCTCATAAATAGCCATCGAGCGCATCCCAATTGCCTGCCCACCAATCGTAATCAAAACAATTGACCAAAACGGCAGTTGATAATGGACAAAGATAGACCAGAAAAATTGCCAACTAAAGGAGGGAATCAAGTCAAACCCATAACCCCCGGAAGTGGGGAACCACTTAAAACTGACAGCAAAAATAACGAGCAAAATGACTGCCATGCCAAAAGCAGGTAAATTGCTAACAAAAATGCTAACCGGCATGAGGATTTTATCAAAATTACCCTTGCGATAAGCTGCCAGTGCGCCTAATGAGTTCCCGATCAGCCAGCCAACAATAATGGCTGGAAACTGCAAGCCAATTGTCCACCAAATGGATGATTTGAGAACGTCAGCCACAGTTCTAGGGTATTGGCTGAAAGAAAAACCAAAATCTCCACGCAGCACATTTCTCATGTAAATAAAAAACTGTTCGAGCATCGACTTATTCGTGCCAAACAGTTCTGAATATTGCTCATAAATTGCTTGGACGCCCGCCGTGTTGCTCATACCCTGAGCCAATCTAGCCACGATGGCCGCCACTGGATCACCTGGCATCAGGCGCGGCAAGATAAAATTCAGGATGAATGCAGCCACCAAAGTAACCAGAAACCAAAGCAGCTTGTTAAGAAAATAATCTCGGTACCCCTTCAAAGCAGCACCTCCTCTTCAAAAACATAAACCGAAGCTGACAGAAAACAAACAAGGTGACATTCACTTGGCCTGACCGAATCGGGGATTGGCAGTTGCACAGTGCAGTTGGATGACTATGAATGCCAAAGGAATATCACCTGTTTCCAAAAACAGCCATGCCCTGGGAATCAAGGCATGGCTGTTTTAACTAACTAACAGGCACCTATGGGTTAACCAGTTCTAGATTATAGAGACCAGCTACGCCCCAACCATCTGTCAGATTGAGCGGAGGAACAGGTGGGTTGGTTCCATCCCCATCATAGGGGAAGTTGGTCCAAACCGACTCGTTCACCGTGTGGAAGTTTTGCGGACGGTACATGAGTGTGAAAGAAGGAATATCGGTCAAGTAAATTTCAACCAATTCCGTGTACATTTCTTTGAGTACGGCTGGGTCTGTTTCACCAGGAATGGCGTCAATGATGGCATCGGCGTCAGGATTTGAATACTGACCCCAGTTACCATTCCAGTTGCTTGCCATACCTACGAATTCAGAGCTGAGCAATTTGCGAACACGGCCCCAAGGTTGGGACGGGCCAGCACCATCACTCCACATCATGAAGATGTCATACCCTTCGGGCAATGGAGCGTCTGATTTTGTAACAATGGTCTGATAAACGGACCATTCGGGATAATTGGTGGTGATTTCGATGCCAATTTCGGCACCAGCAGCAGCAACGACTTCAATGGCAGCTTGCCAGTCGGACCAGCCATTGGGGCAGGTAGCAACGTAGCTCAGTTTTTCGCCATCAATATCGCGCCAGCCGTCACCATCACTATCAACAACACCAGCTTCGTCGAGCAACGCAATTGCGCCTTCGATGTCGTTGCCAGCCCATTGCAGGTCTGCAACGGCATCATGGTCGTACATAGCCTGTTCGCCAGGAGTTGGGTTCATCAATGAACGCGGAACCTGATCGAAGGTGGCTGATTGGTCGGTCATTGCGTTAGCAATAATGGTAGGATAGTCAACTGCAATAGCAATCGCTTTACGAACTGCAGCTTGATCCAACCCTGGGGATTCCAGGTTGAAGAAGGCACTTGGGAGGCTAGCGCCAATGCCGTAAGGAGCCTCGGGCAAGTATGTGGAGATGGGCAGACCATCGTCTAACCACAGGGATTGTACGTTGGAGTTGAACTGCTGGCTAACATCAACTTCACCGGCTTGCAAAGCAGTTGTTCCAGCTGCATTGTCCTTGTAAATGATGTGTGCCAAGTATTTTGGAACTGGCAGTTGTCCGAACATGCTCGCATCTTGACCCCAATAGTTGTCATCACGAACGAGGACAACTTTTGTATCATCAGCAAAGAAGCTGTGATAGGGTCCGGAGTAAACAACATCTTCAGCAGTATCAGCCATGAGTGCCGTAGCATCGCCACCAGCACGTTCTTCTAATGTTTCGGTCCAAGCTTGTTGAATAACATAGTTGGTGCTCAGGTAATCAGAAACAAGCAGAGGATTAACGGCTGCGCCATCGTCATTTAGAACAGCTTTGACTACAACTGTTTGGGCATCAACAGCTTCGACGTCGGCGATATAATCTTTGTTGCCAGCGCCTGTTGGGGTTTCATATTTAACATGAGTGGCCCAGGTATAGGCAACATCTTCGGCGGTTACTGGGGTGCCATCACTCCACATTGCCGCAGGGTTCAGCTTGAAGGTGATTTCGGTCAAATCATCATTCCAGCTATAAGGACCATCGGCTAACAATGGGTATTGTTGTCCATCGAGCATGTTGTACAGATAGGGCGTTTCGAACATGGTGACGCGAGCACTGTTGTTCTGGTTAATCGCCATCGCATTGTTGTTGCTGTTGGAGTATGGATTCCAACCAACAACGGAACCCCATTGTTGACCATTGAAGTACAAGGTTTCGTTACGAGGTAAAGAGGAGGCATCTGCAACCTCTTCAGCGGCAGGTTCCTCTTCTTCCATAGCCTCTTCTTCCACGGCTTCTTCTTCCATGGCTTCTTCTTCGGCTGGTGCTTCTTCTTCCATGGCCTCTTCTTCCATGGCTTCTTCTTCCACTGGAGCGGCTTCTTCCTCTACTGGAACGACCTCTTCTTCCACTGGCGGCGTTGTCGAAGTACATGCGCTTAGCACAAGGCTAAAGGCAAGCAGCAAACCAAGGATGATAAAAAACATTCTATTCTTCTGTTTCATTATATATCTCTCCTCATTTTAGGGGTGATTTTTGCAGTTTATTGCAGCAAAACAAATGACGTTTCGGGCGTTTAAATCGCAAAAATTTAATTGATATTGAGATTGCTCGGTACCAGCAATCACACTGTCTATTGGTTAAAAGTACCGAAAAAATCAATGATTGTATATCAGAATTTTGGATGATCTTGTTAATATGTGGGGTAGGAAAATGTGGAGAAAATCACAATTAGGTATACAATTTGCTCGTAAAAGTTACCCAAAAAGGTATAAAGAATCTCTTTTTGGGTA
>QQUD01000761.1 GCA_008501785.1 Chloroflexota bacterium | reverse complement strand
AAAATTCCAATCAGCATCAGGTGTTGGCCGTCGTAAATCGAAAAGGCGGCGTGGGGAAAACAACCACTTCTATCAATCTTGCACACGGACTGTCTCGCAAACTGCTGCGCATCGTTGCTCCCAAAGATGTCAACAAAATACAAGATGTCGAAAATCTGTATCAATACGAGGCCACCACCTATTACATCATGGGGCATGTCCTCCTGATTGACTTTGACGCGCAGGGGCATTGTGCCCACGGACTTGGCGTCCAGGTTGGCAACCAGGATTTAGGGGATGTGCTGCTGCGCCAACAGCATTTATCAGAGGCTGTTGTATCGGCCGACCGGTCCGAAGACGGGCTTCCACGCCCCAATTTATGGCTCCTTCCCTCATCAGACAATTTGGAAACGGCCAAAGAAGCATTACGCGCCTATTCCACACGCCGCATCTTAGATGAGGTTGGCGTTGTCACCAGCCTACCATCGAGAGATTTTGGACTACTGCGTGTCTTAGAAGATCAGCTCACGCTTGCTTTGGAGCGCTTCACCTACATAATTCTCGATTGCCCTCCCGCCTTAGATGCTTTTTCGCAAGCAGTTTACCAATTTGCAGACAAGGCAATTGTGCCGGTAAAACCAGATTACTTCAGCATGGCAGGCACGGGTCAACATATCAACAGCATCACAGAAGCACAGCTGCGCGGCATTAATATCAACGTCCATTCAATTGTTCCCACATTCAACGTCAAACGGCACCGTCTCGACAAACGGATGATGGAAGAGTTAACGCAAGTGCATGGTGATAAAGTAAGCGCCCCCATCCCGCGCAGTCAAGCCGTTGCAGAAGCGCCATCTTACCATCAAACAATTTTCGAATTCGATCCCCGGTTTAAAAATCCGGCCACCGTTGCTTATCAAGAACTTGTAGACAGGGTTTATCATGGCTAAAAAACGACAAATAAAGAAAAATGGATTGCAATCAGCAAATCCACTCAATAATATAGAAACTTTTGATCCAGGCCAACTGGCGACTGGGACAAGCACAAAATCTAGCAATCAAGCGAAGAAATTGCCAGCATCACCGCTTGGCCCACCGCAGCGCATTCAACCCAATCCACAGCAGCCGATAGACCCAGCACCCCGCTCTGAATCTTCTTTGCGCATTACACAACTGGAAGCTGCACTGAGTGAGGCACGTGAAGCGCAATATAAGCTAGAACGACGGAATTTTGAATTGGAAACGGCCGTTTCCCGCACCACCACTCTCGAAGAAGAACTGAAAGAGGAACGCGCCGCCAAATTAGAGTTAATCAAACAAATCGCAGCGCTCGAAGTAAAGGCCAATCGTGTGCTGGCGAATGAAACAACCTTTGCTGAGGAACGCGAAAAACGCTTTCAGCTCGAGAAAAAACTAGCAACCTTAGAAGTACGCGCCGAACGCACGCAGGAAATGGCGGCTCAATTAGCCGACGCCCAAAAAGCACGTGTCATATTAGAACGTGAAAAAGCAACGCTCGATGTGCAAGTGGAAAGCATGAAAAAATTGGACAAACTGCTCACCGAAGAACGTCAGGCCCGCATGAATGCACAATCCCGCGCCGCATCTGCCGAATCGCAACTGGCTCGGCTAGAAGGCGAATTAGGCAACTTTGAAAACAAAGGGCGCAGGTCTTTTACAGATCGCTTGCGTGGTCGCTAACCGTGTCTAAAAAACAGATTGCGGGGTTGCTTGTTTTTGGTAGTTTAATCGTCATTGTTTTGATTTTGTTTTGGCGCGGGAGGGAAACGGCCGTTTCCCCCACACACGCCCACCCCCAAGCCGATGACACAATCTATCTACCCATCGCCACCAAACCAGGCACACCCTCACCAAACATTGCTGGCTGCGACATCTTCCCCGCCGACAATGTCTGGAACACCCCAATCAACACCCTCCCCATTCACGCAAACTCCGATAACTACATCAACACCATCGGCCGCAACACGGATTTGCACCCCGATTTTGGTGAAGGTTTCTGGCCACTAGATTCAAGTAGTCCAATTGGCATTCCCTTTGTCGTCGTCTCGGGCAGTCAAGCCGGTGTTTCCATCAGCTTCACCTACGACGACGAAAGCGATCCAGGTCCCTATCCCATTCCAACCAACGCTCCCATCGAAGGCGGGCCTGACAGCGATGGCGATCGGCATGTGCTTGTTTTAGACGAAGACAACTGCATGTTGTATGAACTTTTTGCCGCCTATCCCCAGATGGATGGCAGTTGGGAAGCCGGTTCTGGAGCAATATTTGATCTTAATTCACACGCCCTACGTTCTGACGGATGGACCTCTGCTGACGCTGCCGGATTGCCCATATTGCCCGGATTGATACGGTACGACGAGGTAGCCGCCGGAGAAATTAACCACGCCATCCGCTTCACTGCCGCTCAAACACAAGATGCCTATATTTGGCCTGCTCGTCATGAAGCATCCAGCCTCACCGGAGCCAACTACCCGCCAATGGGTTTGCGCCTCCGCCTCAAAGCCAACTATGACATCACAGGATTTTCTCCAGAAAATCAGATCATTTTGCAAGCAATGAAAACTTACGGCCTAATTTTGGCCGACAACGGTTCCCCTTGGTACATCTCCGGCGTTCCAGATGACCGCTGGGACAACGACATGCTGCATGAGCTGGATGTTGTCGTTGGGAATGATTTTGAGGTTATTGATACGTCTTCGCTGATGATTGATCCAGATTCGGGTCAGGCAAATCAACCTTAATTCCACTTCAAAAAAGCAACTTTATTGCAATACGGCCGTTTCCCTCATTCTACAACACGGACAGCAGAGAACTCGGATGTAAAAACGGCCGTTCAAGAACCCCCAACAATCAAAAAACCACTCCCTCTTAATCTGTTCATTTCTCCAATCTGCTGTTGTCATTCGCTACACATTGCATCAATTCAACATGCCACTCCGTTTCTCTCGCAGTGCTCTATTAATTTCCTCAACAATCTCTTTGCCCTCATCAACATTAGAAGCAGTAAGAAGGACTATCGATTTTCCATTCTTCAATTCAACATCTACGCAAGGATAAGAAGAACTACGATTGCTTCTTACTATCAACATAGCTCTTTGAATTTTACCAATTTCAATATGACTGTTGGTTTCATACCATGGTAAGGGTGTGCGTTTGACAGAAAGCCTGTCTTTTTGAAGCCATACTTGAATCTCATCAATTGCCAATATTAGTGTCCCATATGTAAACCAAATACCGGCCCCAATTAAAAGACCACGTACCCAAAAGGGGCCATCCCCTAAAATTACAGATAGGGTAAAACAGACCGAGCAAGCAACCATGAGCCAAATTAAACTCGTTGACCCTATTTGATAACGGTAGCTAACGATTAAATAATCTTTATCTTTATTGTGTACTTGTTCTCTTTTTCTAACAATCAAAGAAACACCCCTGGCTGCGTCCAGCATTCTGCCGATCCGCTCCTTTTTCGCAATCTCTTAGCCGCGACGACTGTGTCATTTTATCGCGTTTGGGGAGAAAAAGGAATTCATTATCCGTTGTCGGTTGTCCGTTGATTGTTGGCTATTAACCTCCCCCACTTCACAATTTACAATTCATTATTCACAATTCATTATTATTCCTCCTTCCCCATTCGTTGCTTCCTAAAATTCGTTGTCCTCCCCCATCCAGACAACACGCTATGACCATTTTCTCATGATGGAGAAAATGATATTGGGAAGATAACGGCCGTTTCAAATCCCCCAAACTCCTTCAAAAGCAGTAAAATCCCTATATTGTCACCATTTTGTCACTTATTTGACATTTTATTGACACTGTATCATAATTAACCCTACAGTTCACCAAACAACAAAAGTGACAACAAGGAGGTGGGTATTTGCACATAAAAACAACAGTTTCCTAAAATCTTTATTCAAAACAATTTCAG
>QQUD01000011.1 GCA_008501785.1 Chloroflexota bacterium | reverse complement strand
AGATCAAAACTATCAAACGTCGCTGTTATGGCATCAAGAAAGTATCCACCTTATTTCAACGTCTTTGGCTCGATTTGGAAGGACGGCGCAGGTTTTTCTTGTCAACCCCCTGAATTCCAAAAGAACCCTTCTTTTTTTGCACTCCTAAGGGGCGCGGCTTAGCTCAAGCGTTCAAGGTAGACCCCGGTCCAGTGTTTGAGTGGGCTTGCTGGGGGTTGATAGGTAGTTTATAATTGGTGTAGGTGGGCCAGAGAAGTGGTGGTGCATATCAACCGCACTTCTTTTTTTGCACTCCTAAGGGGCGCGGCTTAGCTCAAGCGTTATGTGCCAAAATTCATTCCCACAATCGAACCCTACAATGTTATTACCTCTATGCAACAATTGCTTACTGATAAACCACCTATCAACAGATTCTTATTCTGGGGACAGTGGGTATTACTCAATACCATAGTTGTCGCCATAATCATAACACTGAGCTTAATCATTGATTACATCCCTCATACGATTATTGGCTGGAGTGTTATTGGCATATCCATCAGTATAATACAGCAGCTATATTTACAGCGACATATGTGTTTGGAAAAATGGGCTTTGTTCAGCGTAATCGGATGGGTTATAGGTGTATTAGTTGGCAAGATAGCGGTGGGATGGGAAGCGGGTAGTTGGGATGTGGATTGGGCCTTGGTTGGGGTGTTGGTAGGAATAGCCCAGTATTTTTCTATGAGACGGTATGTCTATCAAGCCGGATGGTGGATTTTAGCCAGTAGTATGTCCTTGGTTATGGCCGGGTCATTAGGAGGTGCAACAGCCTTACTTGAAGATTGGCTTATGTTTAAAGGCTGGGTTGACATCAATAAAAGCCTTACTGAAATCATAGGTTACATACTTGCGGCTAGTGCGGGCGGGGCGGTCTATGGTGCATTCACGGGAGGATGGCTGATATGGTTAATGTGGTATAAATCTCGTCCGATGGGAGTAGGGAAATGAAGCTAAGTCGGCGAGATTTTCTAAAGACATTGGGAATTGTAACGGTGGGGGGCAGTACAGTTATTGTGGGTGGTTATGAATACGGCAAGGAAATTGAAGCCAAACAGTTGGTAGTCGAACATATTCAAATACGGGTTAAAAACATAAAGACAGCCCTGGAAGGGTTCAGAATTGTTCAGCTAAGCGACATTCATTTGTATCCATACACCCAACTTGATTTCGTCCAAGAAACTGTCACTATCGCAAACAGTTTGCAGCCAGATTTGATTGTATTAACAGGTGATTATGTTCTACAAACGGCTGAGGCAATCTTTGAGGTAGCTCCTGTGTTAGCCTCTCTGAATGCTAAATATGGTGTATTCAGTATCTTGGGCAATCACGATTTGTGGACAGATGCCGAGATAGTTCGGTTGGGATTAAAAGAGCAAAGATTGCCCTTGTTGGAAAATGAAGGGATTGGGTTGACCGTAAATGGAGAACCCATCTATTTGGCCGGCGTTGCTGATGGTTGGGGTGGTCAGCCTGATTTATCTCTTGCTTTGGGCAAGGTACAATCGGAAGCATTAACCATTTTACTAGCCCACGAGCCTGATTTAGCAGATCAGTTTTCGATGGATGGTCGAATATCTGTCCAATTGTCAGGACATAGTCATGGGGGGCAGGTTCGTCTGCCGCTGATTGGAGCGCCCATTTTACCGTACTTGGGCCAGAAATATGATCAGGGGTTGTACAAAGTCAATGATATGTGGTTATACACAACACGAGGAATAGGATTACTTGCTCCAGTGCGTATCAACTGCCCACCTGAAATTACAGAAATAACATTGCTTGGAACGTAGAGGTGCTAACCAAGACGGCACATAACAAATCAATGCACGCGAGCGCCCAAGCTGCGTTTAATTGTGGAGGTGTTTAATTGGAGTTGGTCTGGCCCGCCAAGTTGGGGTAAAATCAGAGTGTACTCACTGGTGAAGGGGTGTTTCATGACCCATCTCACCTGTGTGCGAGGATTCGCCGTGCGCCGCGTTAACTCAAGCGTTGGGCAGCCAAAAAGGTTGAAGGCAGGATTGATGACCAACCTGAAAAGGGTCTATAAGGAAATAGTTAAGTGTCCCCCGATAGGAACGTATGAGTAGTAAATATCGATTGTGTCTTTTATGTGTTATCCTTCTGTTTGGAGGTGCAGGCTTGATGGCCTGGGCAATGACAAATAGCACCTCATCACAACCGACACTTTCCGCCGTGCCGACAGCCTCGCCCACTCGAGCAAGCTGGCTCATACTGCCGGAGTTGCCGTCAACCGCCACCCAAGCCGATGTCGGGGCTGAGATATACCGGCTTGTCTGTCAAGATTGTCACGGCAACCGCGGGCAGGGATTGACGGATGAGTGGCGGGCGGAGTGGAACCCCAAGCACCAAAATTGTTGGCAGTCGAAATGTCATGCTCCGAATCATCCCCCTGAAGGCTTCATTCTGCCGCGGTATGTGCCGCCGCTTCTTGGTCCCGGTAGCCTGTCTCGATATGAAACGATCCTTGAGTTGTACACCTATATTCGCGTTAATATGCCGTGGCACAATCCTGGCAGTTTGCAAGAGGCGGAATACTGGCAAGTGACGGCATTTTTGGTTCGTGAACGTCAGATGAATTTGGGCGATGTTGTTTTGGATGAAGAGCGGGCGGGGAAGCTGTTGCTATCACGCTAAAGGCAGGTCCAGATGACAGGCAATGAATGTTTGGTCGCAAAACATAGGAAAAGCGGTTGTGAGTGGTGGTTGTTCTCCAGAGGGCTGCCCAACAAATCAATGTACGCGAATTGCTAAGCGGCGTTTAATAGAAACTGATTGGGCCTGCGGTGTTAATTGACATTGAGAGTGGCCTCGCTAACCCGCAATCGCGTAATTTCAAGCGTTGGGCGGCTTAATCCCTCGTCGGAGAGAAAGGAAGGATATTTATAACGTTATCAATTGGCCATTGATCTTAAAAAGCTAGTGTAAAATGAGCTTTATCCCTATTATGAGGAGGCTTAAATGAAGTTACAAAAGCAGTAAGTTAATTGAGAAGATCGCTCAACTTCACGATAAACCTGTGATCCTCTCCGGTTATATTCTGAAAAGTGTCGATGACGCAAATGATTCCATACGCCTATACCCGTCACTTGATCCGCGCTGCTATTACTTGTTCAGTCCACAATGTGTAATTGATACCATGCCAACCACGGACAACAATCCTGAACAAGTGATCGTGCTGTTACAGTCCGATTGTGAGATAGAGGTCATTTCACGCAAGCGAGTGAGTGCCAAAGAACTAGCCTCTATTAAAGGCAAGCGACGCTCTCTGTGTGATTGTCCCACTCAGGATGATCCAGATGTCGTTTTTGCGG
The DNA here is from genome assembly GCA_008501785.1 of Chloroflexota bacterium. The sequence goes on along the minus strand of QQUD01000011.1, from coordinate 562 downwards.
AGAAGGACGACTTGCGGAACTTCGTAATAAATTTGGCAAAATTGCTGCTCGACCGTGGAGTAGACGAATTTGATTGTACACGGGTGAGCACCCTCGATGCTGCCTGCTGCAGAGAATGGAATAATCTGTTAGATGCGGTGGCCAGTGGCGGTAATACCTTTGATGCAGGTAACCGAGTGTTAGCCGCATGTCTGGGCATTGGATAACTCTTACCATCAGATTTGGGATAGCAAGCAATAGAGAATAGTTAGAGATGTTTTTTGCTGTTCTCCGTTGTAACCTATCTGTACATCACCCCGACAAGCTCTACTATCTCGCGTTGACGCACACCTATCATAATGAGTTAGTAACGCCTTGCTTTGGTGTCGCCGCCCAACAAATCAATGCACGCGAATTGCTACCGCCCGTTTTTACAACGGTTACGCGCTGGCAAAAAAATAGGTAATTGTGGCGACTATCGCCAGCCCGCAATCGCGTAATTTCAAGCGTTAGGCCGACACCCCAACGAAGTCACTTCTTAGAGTTTTCTTTTTGTTTCAGTTAGCATAGCATATTGTATAAA